>JAGLTY010000056.1 GCA_023135025.1 Bacteroidales bacterium
CGGGATTGGCAATTGAGGTATCAGCTCAGAAAACAATCTATGTGAGACCTGTTGAAACTGACGAGGTTCTGACCAATCCTGGGATAGGCTTCATGACCTTTCAACGGTTTAATGGAGATAAGCTTAACAAAGGGAGTGGTTGGACTGAAGGATTTCCTATCGATTATCAGGAATTTGACGGAGATCTGACAAATAAGGATCATCCTGCTACAACCATTGCCTACTGGAGAATATACTGGAGGTTTATGGAACCAGAGCAGGGTAAATATCGTTGGGATATGCTTGATATGGCACTTAAAACAGCCAGATCCCGGGGGCAAACTTTATTACTCAGGATAGCTCCCGATGGTACCGGTGATGAAAGAGATGTGCCCGACTGGTACCGTGAAAAAGTTGGTTCAAATAAAAACTGGAAATATAGAAATCCGGTAAACAAATGGGTAGTTGATCCTGAAGATCCGAGGTATGTTGAATACTTTGGCGGTTTTATAAGAGCAATGGGAGACAGATATGATGGTCACCCTGACCTTGAAGCCGTGGACCTTTCCATAGTTGGTGCATGGGGCGAAGGCGCAGGATCTGAATTGTTGAGTCAGCATACAAGAGAAGCCCTGGTTGATTCCTATACGGATGTTTTCAGAAAGACTCCATTGATCGCATTACTTATGGATAAGGAGACCAACATGTATGCAAATGCACAAATTCCGGTGGGATGGAGAGTTGATTGTATCGGGGACCTGGGATTTTGGGCAGATGAACAGAATGGTTGGACCCATATGTATGATTTTTATCCACAGGCAATCATAGATTATGAAGTCAAAGATGACTGGAAAACATCACCCCTGAGTTTTGAGATTTGTGGAACATTTCGCAGATGGAAAGAGAAAGAAGACTATGACAGGGATGATGTACGGTATATCTTTAATGAAACACTAAAATGGCACATCTCCTCCTTCAATGCCAAATCTTCCCCTGTACCGGGTGAATGGAAAGATCTGGTTGATGACTGGTTGAGGAAGATGGGATACAGATTTGTTTTGAAAAGATTCAGTTATAAGGATGAAGTAAGAAAAAATGAGAATCTACATTTTAAATCGTGGTGGGAAAACAAAGGAGTTGCTCCCTGCTATAAAGATTTTGCGCTTGCCATTCGGTTAAAATCATTGGAAAGTGTATATGTTCTTCCCACAGATGCAAATATTAAAAACTGGCTTCCCGGCGATAATCTATATGATAGTTCTGTGCATATACCCAACGATTTGCCGACCGGTGCTTACGATGTTCAACTGGCCATTGTTGACAGGCTGAAATTTGAGCCCAGGGTAAAACTCGCCATTGAGGGAAGAGGGAAAGACGGCTGGTATCAACTTGGTCAGATAAATATTACGGAGTAAAAAATGATGATGTTTGTTTTTACTGTTTAGATAGAATTGAAAATCTATTGATTCAGGGAAGTTAGTTTTTATTCACGATATTTTGTGGATAACTTCACGCTGATTTGATGTATAGATCTATTGATACCCATTACATTGTGTCCTGAAAATTGTGACCCATAGAGAGAGATGCTTAAGATTGCAAAAGAGAAAAATCAGTACAGGGTTGAACTGTTCCAGGTAAACAGGCTAAACACCCTTTTTTCAGAACTTGTAAAGCAACAGCTCACAGAGCTGGTAGAGGAACCAGGGATTACCGTGGTTTTTGATCTGGATGATATCCGTTTTATCGACTCATCCGGTTTTGATGTGCTCCTGGAGGTTTCGGACCGGGCCAGGGAGGCGGGCAGCCAGTTTAAACTCTGTAACATCACCGATGATGTTCGGGAACTGATTATCCTGATGGAGCTGGAAGAGAAGTTTGATTTCGTGACCTGCGAAAACAGCAGGGAGAAGATTCTGCTGGTACTGGATTAACTGCCGATCAGGGTGGCCGAGGTACATGCCGAAATGGTGACTTCAGTGTAGTCGCCGGGTTTCAATTTATTTTTTGGGAATACAACCACCTTGTTTTGTGAGGTGCGTCCGTACAGTTGCTCCTCAGATTTTTTGGAAGTGCCCTCCACCAGCACTTCAAATGTTTGTCCCACATCCTGCTGTTTGCTCTTCAGTGAAAGCCTGCTTTGCAGCTCAATGATCTCATGTAATCTGCGTCTCTTGATCGCTTCGGGAACATCGTCCTCCAGCTTTTCAGCTGCATGGGTTTCGGGTCTTTCACTGTATTTAAACATATAGGCGAAATCATACTCCGCCCACTCCATCAGGCTGAGCGTCTGCTGATGCTCCTCCTCGGTTTCGCCACAGAATCCTGCAATAATATCTGTGGAGATAGAAGCGCCGGGAACCTGTTTACGGATGGCCGTTATCCGCTCCATATAGTGCTCTCTGGTATATCTTCGTTTCATTCTTTCAAGCACAGTAGTGCTGCCCGATTGCACCGGCAGGTGAATCGATCTGCAGAGGTTGGGATATTGTGCAATCACCTTTAGCAGCTGATCCGACATGTCTTTGGGATGTGAGGTGGCAAATCGCACCCTGAATGCGGGATCTATATCCGCTACTCTCTCAAGAAGCTTCTCAAACTTCAGCAGACTGCCCCCCTCTTTCCAACGGTATGAGTTGACATTCTGTCCAAGCAGGGTCACCTCCCGGTACCCCTTTGAAAACAGATCGGTGGCTTCGCGGACAATGGTTTCGGGGTCACGGCTTCGCTCCCTGCCGCGGGTACCGGGCACTACACAGTATGCACAAAAATTGTTGCAGCCCCGCATAATAGATACAAAGGAGGTCACATGGTTGCGGTCCATCCTTACAGGCCGAATATCGCCATAGGTCTCCTTCAGCGAAAGGATCGTATTGATCCCTTTCTGTCCGCTCTCCACCTCCTGTAAAAGTGCAGGGAGATCGCGGTAAGCATCGGGCCCCACCACCAGGTCGACAATGGACTCCTCCTCCAGCAGTTTTTCCTTCAGCCTTTCGGCCATGCATCCGATCACGCCAATTGAAACGGGCCTCTCCTGCTTCTTGATTTTCCTGAAATCCCTGAGCCTGGCCCGTACCCGCTGCTCTGCATTGTCCCTGATGGAACAGGTATTTACCAGCACCAGGTCGGCTTCATCAATATCTTCAGTAAGTTGGTACTGGTGTTGTTGCAGGATTGCAGCAACCACCTCGCTGTCCACCACATTCATCTGGCAGCCATAGGTTTCTATATATAGTTTGCGGGTCGACATGGGCGCAAAGGTAGAAAAAAGACCATTGACCGACAATATGGAGCAGTTTACCGATTTATACTTCCCCGGCAAAAGAGGAGGCCCTATACTTGCAGTAGGAACCAAGTAATTATTTACAAATTTAATCATATGAAAATGGGAGCAGGATTATTCTGGGGTGCATTTTTACTCCTTCTGGGGGTCGCCCTGATTATCAAAGTGGTATTTAATATTGATTTCCCGGTATTTAAAGTACTGATTGGGATTTTCCTGGTACTGCTGGGTCTGAACGTGATCTTCGGTAAATTCTTGATTTCGCCCGGCCATTTCAAGACTGAGGAGACAATTTTCAATGAGCGGGTCTACGACAATCCGGAGTCGGATAAGGAGTATACCGTGCTGTTTGGCAAGGGGGTGTATGATTTCACCAATGTGGATCTGGAACAGGGTAACTTTCGGGTTAAAGTAAGCACGGTTTTCGGTGGTACCCAGATCATCATTCCACGGGATAAGCCGGTAAGGATCCAGGCGGATGCTGTTTTTGCCGGAGCTGAACTTCCGGATGGCAACAATGCCGTTTTCGGCACCACCATTTATGAAAACGATTCCTGGAGCGCCGATACAGCCTCTATTGATATCAAGGTGGATGTAGTTTTTGGAGGTGTTCAGGTAATAGAGCGTTGATCGCTTTTTTAAAGAGCGGCATTTTTCTAATTTTGTATTAAATATTGAATAAGAATTATGTCAGGACATAGCAAATGGTCGACCATCAAGCGCAAGAAGGGCGCCAATGATGCCAAAAGGGGAAAACTCTTTACCAAAATTATCAAAGAAATTACAGTGGCTGCCAGCGAGGGTGGTGCCGATATCGAGTCCAATCCGAGACTTCGGGCAGCGGTTCAGAATGCCAAGGGGATGAATATGCCCAAGGATACTATCCAGCGGGCCATCAACAAAGCCGACAGAGACAACTCTTCCTTTCTGGAACTGACCTTTGAAGGGAAGCTTCCACACGGGATCCTGGTATTCGTCGATAGCCTGACCGACAATCGCAACAGGACCGTCAGTAATGTCAGGTCCATCTTTAACAAGCGGGGTGGAGACCTGGGGACCAACGGATCTCTCAGCTACATGTTTGAACGAAAGGGGATCATTAGTCTGGCTAAGGGGGAGCTGGATCCCGATGAGTTTGAATTGGAACTGATCGATGCAGGGATTGAGGAGATCGAATTGGAAGAGGGTGTTTTCATGATTACCACACCCATGGAAGAGTTCCACAATGTACAGCTAAAACTGCAGGAGATGAGCCTGGAACCAGAAAGTGCAGAGCTTCAGAGGATCCCGAACGATACCGTGGATCTGACCCTGGAACAGGCGGTACAGATCATGAAGATTATTGAGGAGTTTGAAGATGATGATGATGTTCAGGTTGTCTCTCACAATCTGAATATAACCGATGAGGTATCTGAGGCCATGGAGTAAGCTGCCCCGGCATCGCTATAATCCCTTATTAATTACTCTTACAGAGAAGATGCTCACACCAATCAGGATCCCGGCCATGGCTGCGGTTCTGATCAGGTGATTGGGGTCGTACCAGTTGAAAAAGATCATGGTGGGACCGCAAATCATCAACAGGACCATGGCGAAAAAGGGAAACCTTTTCATTTTGAACCTGGTAAGCCCCAGACCGAAGGCGAACAGACCAATGAAGCTGCTTCCGATACGCCTGTAAAACTGTTCATCCTGAAACAGACCCAGCAGTTTAATCCAGACCTGTTCATCTGTCTCCTCCATGCCAGTCACCAAGCTCCCGGCCAGTTCCCGGTAGAGTTCGATTCCCGCAATTCCCATCATCAGGAATCCGGCAGATGCACCCAGAAGCCAGATGGCATTCACATAGTGGAGGACCTTCACTCTTTTATGGAAGAGCAACAGGTAAGGTGGGATCGCCAGGAAGGTAATCATTGAGGTAATCAGCCAGGCCCATACGCTTATCTGTTGATTCCTGAGGTGGTTAGCGAGATAGGAAAGGTCCTCCTGCAGTGTGGCATAGGGACTTACAAAATTGAAGTCCAGCAGCAAGGAGGTCACATAGCTAAACGCGACCAGGATAATAGTGAAACCAGCCAGCACCTCTCTTCGTCTCTGTATCTTACGTAATTCCTCCTGCATCAAGTGAATGTAATCAATTTATTAATTGTATGACAAACAGAATACAAATTTGATTAGTTTTGTCCCACAAAATAGCAGGATGACACGGTCTTTACTTTTTATCATATGTTTCTCCTTCTCAATAGCCGTTGTTCAGGCGCAGGGAGGTCAGAACGGTAGACAGGGAGATATGCTGAAAACACTACAGGAGCAGGGACCTGGTGATCAGGTCACTTTAGATGTGGACGGCCTGCTTGTGGTCAATTATAATAAATTGATTGCCAAAAACATGAAATCCTCCGGCGTGCCGGGTTATCGCATCAGGATCTATTCTGAAAGTGGTATTGGTGCCAAAGAGGAGCAGCAAAGGGTGAGGGCCAGGTTTCTCTCTCTCTACCGGGGTCTGGATGCTTATAATCGATATGATGAGCCCTACTTTAAGGTCTTTGTGGGAGATTGCCGTACGAGGAGTGAGGCGCTCAAACTGAACGAAATGATTAAGAAGGATTTTCCGAATTCGTTTATCAGAGAGGACTTTATATATCTTAAAGGTGCTGAATAGCAGTGATATTATATGACTGACGAAGTAAAGCACAAGTGTGGTATTGCACTGATCCGGTTGCTTAAGCCGCTGGAATACTACCAGCTTCAGTATGGTTCCTGGAGGTACGGATTGGAAAAACTGTACCTGATGATGGAGAAGCAGCGGAACAGGGGACAGGATGGAGCCGGGTTGGTCAGTCTGAAAATGGAGACTCCCCCGGGAAAGAACTATTTCAACCGTCAGCGGGATACAGGCTCATCAGCCATCAATGAAATCTTTAAAAAAATCTACTCCAAGTACGAGAAGGAGGAGAAACTGCATCCCGATACTTTCAATGATCCCAATTGGGCCAAGGCTAATTTGCCCTTTGTTGCTGAGGCTTACCTGGGACATTTGCGATATGGTACATTTGGTTCCAACAATATCGCCAATCTGCACCCGGTGATGCGGGAGAACAATTGGCGCACCCGTAACCTGGTGATGGCAGGGAACTTTAACCTGACCAATGTGGATGAGCTTTTTGATATCCTGGTCGACCTGGGCCAGTACCCCAAAGAGTATTCCGATACAGTGACCATGCTGGAGAAGGTGGGACATTTCCTCGATAATGAGAATCAAAGACTGTTTGATCTATATAAATCCCAGGGTTTTACAAACCGGGATATCACTGAACAGATCGGAAGGAACATAGATGTATCGAAGGTACTGGAAGGGGCCAGTAAACGATGGGACGGGGGGTATACAGTGGCCGGAATGATGGGCCATGGAGATGTGTTTGCCATGCGGGACCCATGGGGAATCAGGCCGGCGTTCTATTACCACGACGAAGAGGTTGTTATTGTAACCTCCGAACGCCCCGTGATTCAGACAGCCATGAATGTGGAGTTTGAGAGTGTTAAGGAGCTCCCCCCGGGTCATGCACTGGTGGTAAAAAAGAGCGGGGAGATCTCCATCGACCGTATCAGGGAGAAGCAGGAGAAGAGATCATGCTCTTTCGAAAGGATCTATTTCTCCAGGGGAAGTGACAGGGAGATATACAAGGAGAGAAAGAGACTGGGCGAACTGCTGGTTCCCGCTATCCTCAAGGCCATCGATTACGAGGTGGAGGACACGGTCTTCTCCTTTATTCCCAATACGGCCGAGTCCGCTTTTTACGGGATGGTCAAGGGAGTTGAGGATCATATGATGGTGAAGAAAATGGAAGAGCTGAGAAAGGTAAAGGGGATCTGCGACCAGGAGGAGGTTCTGAAGATTATGACCGAACGTGCCCGTATCGAAAAAGTGGTCATCAAGGACCTGAAGCTGCGTACTTTTATCTCGCAGGACAAGGGCCGCAAAGAGATGGTGAGCCATGTGTATGACATTACCTATGGAACCATTCGTCCGGGTAAGGATAACCTGGTGATCATCGACGACAGTATTGTTAGGGGAACCACGTTGAAACAGAGTATTATCAAGATCCTGGACAGGCTGGGGCCCAAAAGGATCGTGGTAGTCTCCTCCTCACCCCAGATCAGGTATCCCGACTGCTATGGCATCGATATGGCCAAGCTGGGTGATTTCGCAGCGTTCCAGGCAGCCATTGAACTGCTCAGAGAGAACGAGATGGAGCATGTGATCAACGAGGTATATAAGAAGTGCAATCGGCAAAAGGAGCTTCCCAAAGAGGAGTATGTCAATTATGTGAAGGATATTTACAAGCCCTTTACCCAGCAACAGGTCAGCAAGAAGATTGCAGAGATGCTTACCGATGCGGATGTGAAGGCTGAAGTAAAGATTGTATACCAGAGCATTGACAATCTGCATAAGGCAGTGCCCGATGACCTGGGCGACTGGTATTTCACCGGCGACTATCCCACCCCGGGAGGAAACAAGGTGGTCAGTACATCTTTCCTGAACTATATCCACGGGATCAATACCCGGGCTTACTAGCTAGTCTATTTCCGCTTGTAAAAGCGGAAACGGGTGTTCAGTTTCTGAATCTTCAGATTCCTTCTCCTGATACTCCTGATTTTTTGTAACTGCTTGGGTACATAATTCAGTACGTGTCGTTCCACTTTGGCTTTGTAGAGGTCATTGACTGTAATCATAATACCGGTCTCCTCCACATCTCCAAAGCTCTTGTTCAGTACGGTACCAAAGGTTCTCATGGAGGGTGAAAGATTCATATAGGCATTGATCAGGGGGGGGATGTTCTCACCACATGCCCGCACCTCTTTGGAAAGGATTTTGTAATCCTCTTCATAGCCCTGACCGGTGAAGATTGCTGTGAGCCTGGCCCTGTCTGTGGCCATTTTCAATGGCTCCTTTGGAATGACCAGTCCATCGTTATCGGGAAAATGCTTGTTGAGGAAGAAGAGGATCATATCCCTTGCCATCTGGTGGTAGTGCAGGTACATGGTCACTTTCCCGAACAGATATTTTTTGTTGGGGTAGTCCAGTACCAGTGTACCCAGTCCGTCCCAGAGATTATCAAGTGCATAGAGCCCTTTTCGCCTGAGCGCGGAAGACTGGTACTTGGGTTGTACAAAGGAGCGTCCAAGTTCTATCATATGGGGAAGGTATTCGCTGATAAAATTGTCAGAAAAATTGAACAACTTGGAAGTGGCCAGTTTGACCTTCCCGCCTTTTATACACTTGCTGGGATCGCAGATATGAAAGCGGTATCCACCCAGGATAGTCTCTTCATCGGGGTCCCAGACGATCAGCTGCTGGTAGGAGTCCTCCCCGGTATCGTACTCATCCAAATCGCACTCCAGCCCTGTTCCTCCGCCGGCATTCCGGAAGGAGAGCTCCCTGAGCCGCCCGATCTCCCGCATGGTATTGGGGGAGTTTTCTGCATTGACAATAAAGATTTTATTTCCCCCCTTGTTGGTTTTCCGTATATACCGCTCCTTAGAAAGCTCCTCTTTCAGTACTTCCAGGGGAACCGGGGGTATAATATCCTTCATGTTCATGTTCATAATCGACAGGTTATTTGTTTATATCGCTGAATGCACCTTTTGGGTTATCAGCCAGGGTATATGTATAATCTTTGACACGCATCGCCCATTGAACAGGGGAAAAACGCTTGTCGAAGGTTTGATAGGGAATCGGTTTTCCAAAGGTGATCACAAAATGTCCGTTGCGGTGTTGGTACGATTCATTGGGAAGAAAGAACATCTCCAGGTTTGCCTTGATTCCCAGGAATTTTCTGAAGTTGGAAAGGTTGTAAAAGAAATTGGTACATCTACCTGTCACAAAGATGGGGATGATATCCCTTTTGGTCTGCCGCGCCTTGGTTATGATGCTCTTTTGCCACTCGGTGTCTCTGATGACCCCTTTTTTCCTCCGGGAGACCAGTCCAGCCGGAAAGGTCATCACCTGTACGTCCGACTCGAACATGGCATTGATGCGCCGCACATTCTCGGTGGCCTGTGCC
>JAGLTY010000057.1 GCA_023135025.1 Bacteroidales bacterium
CCGGAGTAGTGCAGTCCGAAGTTGGCCCTGATACGCGAACCCAGCTGGAAATTATCCTCCCCGTAAAAATAGTACTCATGGGCATAAACTGGATCGGAATTGAACTGCATCTTCAGGGTGTCATCGGTCGACTCCAGCGTTTCAATCCCTGGCGAGAAGGTGTGGTAGAGGTATTTGCCACCAAAACGGATGGTATGGGAAGGAGCGGGCCGGTAATCAAAATCAATGACCCCCCCCCAATCCTCAATCCCCGAAAAATAGTTGTACGCATAACCCACATCGTACTTCCCGTTCACCAGGGTCTGTGTATCATCGAAGGTATTGAACTCATAGTTGCTGTAGATCAGCGATACATTGCTAAAGAGCTTGTTCCCGTGGAGGTGGTTCCAGCGAAGCGCGGTGGTGAGGTTTCCCCAGTGGAGTCCCGATTCCGATTTACGCTGGTAGGAGGTGTCGTTGTCGATCCACTTCTCCTCTTCGTTAATAAAGAGGCGGTCACGTCCATGATACATGCTCAGGTAGATCCGGTCCTTTTCTGAAAACTTATGATTGATCTTGGCATTCAGGTCATAAAAATAGTACCCGGAAAGTCCGTCGATCCCGTTCTGCTTGTTGATATTACGGATCACCGGCCGTGCCAGTACATCGAGGTAGGTGCGCCTGGCCGAAACAATAAAGGAGGTCCTGTCCTTGATGATCGGTCCCTCAAGGGTCAGCTTTGAAGAGATCAGTCCAATGGAACCAGCACCCTTGAACTCTTTCATATTCCCCTCCTTTAGCCGGATATCAACCACTGACGAGAGCCTGCCTCCATAGTGTGCCGGAAATCCCCCTTTGGTCATGGTAATGTTGGAGATGGCATCCGGATTAAAGACGGAGAAGAAGCCGAAGAGATGGTTGGCATTGTAGATAGGCACCCCGTCCAGCAAAAAGAGGTTCTGATCGGGACCTCCTCCCCGCACATAGATCCCGCTGGTCCCCTCGGTACCCGACTGGACCCCGGGCATCAGTTGGATGGTCTTGATCACATCGGCCTCCCCCATAAACATGGGGATCGATTTGATCTCTTTGATGGGAATATGCACCACACTCATCTGGGCATCCTCCACAATATCGCGTGGACGGTTGGTGGTGATCACCACCTCCTCCAGAGTCAGCATCGGCTCCAGGGAGATGTTCATACTCCGGTTGGCAGTCAGCATAAAGGTCTCGGTAAAGGTGTTATACCCCACATAGGAGAGCTGGAGCCGCACCTCACCCGCAGGGAGAGTCAGACTAAAAAAACCGTATTCATTGGAGGAGGTACCTTTTTCCGACAGATAATCATACACCGTAGCGGCAATCAGCTTCTCACCGGTGGCACGGTCCTCAATATAGCCACTAAATGTGTAATTCTGCCCGTATAGACTGTTAACCAAGAGCATACAGAAGATTGCCGGGAGAAGAGTGACTCTGTTCATTTTACTATTTTCGTTGAAAAAAGATTAAAGGTACTAAAACTTCATATTGTAAGAGAAACGGCACAGTTGTTTGGTTGCGTATAATTTTAAAAATGTATTTTTACAGTAAACCATATACCTATGAGCAAACACCTGATTGCCCCCTCCATTCTGACAGCCGACTTTCTCCACCTGGAGAACGAGATTAAAATGGTCAACGGTTCCGAAGCGGACCTGCTGCACCTCGATATCATGGATGGCGTGTTTGTACCCAACCTCACCTTCGGGTTCCCCGTGATCCGTCAGATCAAATCGGTCGCTAAAAAGCCGCTGGATGTACATCTGATGGTGGTCAATCCGGACCGTTACCTGGAGGAGTACCGCGATGCGGGGGCCGATTGGCTGACGGTTCATTACGAGGCGTGTACCCACCTGCACCGCACCATCCACCGGATCAAAGAGCTGGGCATGAAACCGGCCGTTTCGATGAATCCCCATACCGATGTGGCGCTGCTCGAAAATGTGCTGACCGATCTGAACATGGTACTTGTCATGACGGTGAATCCGGGTTTCGGGGGACAAAAATTTATAGAAAACTCCTATGACAAGATCAGGAAGCTCAGGAGAATGATCTCCGACGCAGGTGCGGAGACCCTGATCCAGGTAGATGGAGGGGTGACTGAGGAAAATATTGGTGACCTGATCGAAGCGGGGGTGGATGTTTTTGTGGTGGGAAATACCATTTTTTCTGCCAGTGACCCCCTCAAAGTTATTACAAACCTTAAGAACCATTTATAATCCATGTATCAACAGAAAAAGCCACGTGATTACCGTGCCATATGGGCCATCAGCATGGTGTTGCTCGGAATTGGCATTGTTCTGACTATCAACTTGGCCATGATCCGTCCGGTGGGATATGCCCTCCTTGGTATAGGGGGTATCGGACTGGTCATCAGTCTGACCAATATGGACAGGTGGAAAGATAAAAAAGATAAGGACAACATGCGTCACTTCAACTGATCACAACCTCTCTATGACAACTGACAATCAATCCCTGATCGGTGTGGACCTGGGCGGCACCAAGGTGGCCGCCGGGAAAGTGACCGGGGGAACACTTTCGAAACAGATTACAGAGAAGCTTGACCAATCGTCGGAAGACCCCATAGATGCCGTCGAGATCATCATCAAACTGATCCGGCAGCTGATGGACGACCGGGTGACCGGGATCGGCATTGGGGTACCCGGACTGGTGGACCGGGAGAGCGGGACGGTCTACGATGTATTGAATATCCGTAACTGGAAGGAGGTTCCTCTGAAAACGATCCTGGAAAAAACATTCGGAACAGCGGTCTACGTGGACAACGACTCCAACTGTTTTGCCATGGGAGAGTACCGCTACGGAGCATATGCCGGACATCCCGATGTTGTGGGCATTACCCTGGGTACAGGCATGGGTGCCGGGATCATCAAGAACGGAGCGTTGATACCTGATGCGCACTGTTGCTCGGGCGAGTTCGGGACCATTCCCTACCTGGATGGTATCTATGAAGAGTACACCGGTGGACCATTTTTCCAGCGGCAGTATGGGAAGAACGGTGAGGAGCTGGCCAAAGATGCAGCCAGCGGAGACCAGGATGCACTGGAGGCATTCAATAGCTATGGAGGGCACCTGGGCAACGCAATCAAAACCATTATCATGGCGGTGGACCCACCGCTGATCATTATCGGCGGATCGGTGGCCGCAGCCCATGAGCTGTACGAGGAGGCCATGTGGCGCTCCATCTCCTCCATTCCCTTTCCATCGGTCCTGGATGATTTACAGGTCAAGTTTACCAACACAAAGAATATTGCCATCCTGGGTGCTGCAGCACTCTGTCCGGATACCATCAAATAACATTCAAAAGCTGAAAATGGATAAAAAAGTAGGAGTAGGATTGATTGGATCGCAGTTTATCGCCTCCATCCACGCCGATTCTTTTCAGAAAATTACAGATGCAGAACTCATTGCGGTCATCTCCCCCACACCTGGTCATGCCAGCACATTTGCCAAGAAATTTAATATTCCAAACCACTTCACCGAACTGGATGCCATGCTGGCCATGGATGAGATTGATATGGTGGTGGGGGGTGCACCCAACTATCTCCATTGCGAAATCACCCTGAAGGTGGCAGCAGCAGGAAAGCATATTGTGGTGGAGAAACCCTTCTGCCTCAACATGTCCGAAGCCGACCGGATGATTGAAGCCTGTAATAAAGCGGGGGTGAAACTGATGTATGCCGAAGAGCTCTGCTTCACACCCAAGTATGTCAGGTTGAAGAGTCTGTTGGATGAAGGTGCGCTGGGAAAACCCATTTTACTAAAGCAGTCGGAAAAACATGATGGTCCGCATGCCCCTCATTTCTGGGATGTGGAGCGTTCCGGCGGGGGTGTTACCATGGATATGGGCTGCCATGCCTTCCAGTTCTTCCGCTGGCTCAATGACAATAATCCTGTCAAAACGGTCTATGCCCAGATGAGTACCACGGTACATATGGACAAAACAAAAGGTGAGGATAATAGCATTATTATCCTGGAGTTTGAGAACGGGGTCACGGCCATGGCCGAAGAGAGCTGGACCAAGCCGGGTGGAATGGACGACCGGGCCGAGATTCATGGTACCGAAGGGGTGGCCTATGCTGATGTACTGCAGGGCAACTCCATCCAGACTTACAGCAACAAAGGGATAGGATATGCGGTGGAGAAAGCGGGTAATACAATGGGCTGGAGCTACACCATGTATGAGGAGAACTGGAACTACGGGTTCCCCCAGGAGATGGAACATTTTGTGGATTGTGTGAAAAACGACAGAGAGCCACTGGTTACAGGCGAGGATGGCAGGGCCGTGATGGAGATCATCTTTGCCGCTTATGAATCGGCAGGAACCGGAAGAAAGGTGCAGCTGCCCTTCAAAACAGATGCAGCCAAACCTTATGACCTCTGGAAGAAGTAGCATCCATGCATATCACTTACTGCACCGATTACCAGGAGATGAGCAAAAAAGCTGCATCCCTGTTCCGGGAGGAGATTCAGAAGCAGCCCAACCTGCTGCTCTGTGCGGCCACAGGAAGCTCACCCGAGGGATTCTACCTGAAATTGGCTACAACAGCCGGAAGGGAGAGTAAACTATTCAACCAGCTGCGGGTCCTGAAACTGGATGAGTGGGGCGGGATCCCGGAAAACCACCCGGTCTCCTGTGAATATTTCCTTCGGAACAGGCTGCTGGAGCCGCTGAGTATACCCCCTGAGCGCTATATCTCTTTTGAATCCGACCCTGAGGACCCTGACGCGGAGTGTCATAGGATCCGATCCCAACTGGAAAGAGAGGGACCCATCGATGTCTGTATTCTGGGACTGGGGCTAAACGGGCACCTGGGGCTTAATGAGCCGGCAGCTAAACTGGAACCATACTGTCATAGGACAGCGTTAACTGAGGAGTCGCTCCAACACTCCATGATCGCTTCCATGGAGGCCAAACCCGCCTATGGACTTACTCTGGGAATGAAGGAGATCCTCTCTTCCCGGAAAATCATTATGCTGGTTTCCGGGAAAGAGAAAAAGCGCATGGCTGAAAAATTTTTGGAAGGGAGCGTCTCCACCGACCTTCCCGCCTCCTTTCTCTGGTTGCATCCTCATGTGGAGTGCCTGGTAGATCGCGGGGTCCTGGAGTAACTACTCCCTTCCGGCCAGGTAATCTTCCAGGTAAGCGTAAGGAGGGGTCAATCCTCCCTTGTCGGTGATAGAGGCCCTGCCCAGCATACCGGTATCTCTGGTTCCCAGAAGTTCGGGGATCACATGCTCCATCAGGGCAGCACCAAAGTCGGACGAAGCATCCCTGGGAAGCTCTCCGGGAAGATTGTCCACCGCCATCACTGTGATCACCCCCTTATCAAAAGGTTCTGTCTCACTACCTGTAGCAGGATCATAACCGTAAAAAGGTGAAGCAATTGTGGAGGCCCGTATGGTCGATGCAATGGGTCCCTCTATATCGCAACTGATATCGGCCACCAGGGAGATGGGCAGTTCCCCTCCGGCCAGTGCATCCCGGGTGATCATTACAGGCGATTTCGGATCCCAGAAATGGCACGCAATAAAAATATCTGTTCGCTCAGCATAGGGCAGAAAGCTGTTTTCATACATCTCCGGATGCTCCATAAAATGAGCAAAATCAAAGGGTTCGCCACTCTTTCGATGGGTATAGTGCCAGGGGTCGAGCCGGGTATATATGGCATGTTCAAACTCCTCTTCAAGGAACGCTTCCGGATCCACCTGCCGGATCCCGGCCTCTTCCAGGATCTCCAGTGCACCACCGGCCACCCTTCCTCCGCCGGTTACAGCAATCCTGACCCTCTTCAACTCCACCCTCTTCAGCTCCTGCAACAACTCCTCCAGATCAAAACAGTCAAAGGCCGGCTTCAGGCTGAAACCACCGCTCTTCAAACCGTATGCCCGCAGACCGTTATAAGCACCAACCACACCGGCCCAGCGACCAAATGCCACAACACGCAACCCATCCTCACTGGTAAGGTATTCATAATCCACCAGCCTGATCCCCTTTTGAACCACCACCTGCAACAGCTCCCGGTTATAGGGCTGCTTCTTTGCTGTATGGGAAAAGAAGAGATAGGTTTTCTCTGCGATCAGCGCCTCCTGTTTTACCTCCTTCACCCCCATCAATACATCACAAGCGGAGAGATCTTCCGAAAGGGTAATTCTCATGGCACCATACTCCTCATCAGCATAACACCGATATGCAGAGGGTTGAACCAGCAGTTCCAAATGATTGTACCGATCAAGCAGAGAGCGGCATTGTACAGGGGTTAAGGGAACCCGCTTATCGGGTGGCGTCTTGGTCTCGCGTACGATTCCGATGGTGATTTTTTGCATACACGAATATAGAAAAAATGCAGGTCTACAATGAAAATTGAGTTCATATTAATCGTATTCCTATTTCTATACATATAAAATTGTGAGAGATAGTATTGAGTTAAGATTCTACAGTTTCGATGCAATTCTGTTACCTGATTTTACTTGTCCGATTAGATTTTTAGATGAAAATTGACAATGAGCTTATTCTGACAACAATAACCGATCAGGGGTATCGTGCTCTTTCCAATGCCTTAGCGCAACTTGAACAATGTCCTAACTTAATTTTGCATTTTTTGTCCAAGTATTTAAGGGGCTAGACCACTATTTCTTTTTAGAAGCTGCTTTAGTGTTTAATCAAATAAGCCTTTTATACTCCCTGTTACGTAAAATCCGGTCGACCAGTTCCTTTGTACACTCACTTTTTCGCTTTCGCACATAGGCGGCCGAGTGGTTCAGCAACCTTGCAATCTCGCTGTTCGAATGATCCTTAAAGTACAACAACAGTACCTTCTGACAGGTACCCGGAACCTTTTATAAACCTCCCAGATGAGTTTTTCATACAAGGCATAGTCGGCCATCTCGGTGAAATCGGGACCTATCTTATCTTCGATCTCCTCCAGATTGAGATCCACCTCCTTCTCAAAACGCCGTAGCTTTTTCTGCCACAAGTTCCTGCACATTACATAAAGCAGTGTTTTGATGCTGCTGCGGAGAGCATAAGAAAGATCCTGGCACATGCTAATCAAATCGATCAGCGCATCGTGGAAAGTATCCATGGCATCCTCCTCACTGCCCCCCATCCGGTGTATCATCAGCCTGATTGCCGACCGGCACTCCTTGATGATATACCCGAGCACCTTGTTGTCGCCCTGCCTGAGGCCATGCAGTTGCTGCTCTTCTGAATATTTGACCGGATGGTATGGCAATGCTGTTGGGGTCTGGTGAACGGATAGTTTAACTGCAATTAATTTACACACATTTTTTATCATTTCGTCATGACAAAAGGATGATGCAGAATCACTACGACATTTATAGGTTCATCACATTAATTCACGAGGACTATTTCTAATCAAACACGAAATCATGAAACCCTTTCTACATGGGAAACAGCTCACAGAACTTATCCCAGGGTATCTAAACGGCGAGCTAATTGTAAAGATCTATTTTGAGTTTAATAAGGAACTCATAGAAGCCATCAAAACCATTCCAGGGAGAAGATGGAACCAGGAATTTCGTTACTGGTATATTCCCAAGAAGAGGTTCAACCTACCCACACTACTTAAAACAATGGAATCCCTCACTCAGATAGATTACTCAGCTTTGGAGGCCTTTGATAATGGATCCGAATACAGCCAAAAGCAAGAGCCCCCTCCCAACCACCATGAGATAGATCCTATCAGAAGATTTGAAGCATCCGCACCAGCTCAAAATATTGAATTGCCACCCGGATACTTAGAAAGACTCGAGAGAAAGAGGTACAGCCAAAATACCATCAAATCCTACCTGGGCTATATGAAAGATTTCGTCAAGGAGCAGAAAGGCAAAGACCTCCAGGACATAACCCCTGAAGAGATCAATGCATACATCCTGAGACTGATTCGCATAAAGGGCATCTCCCCCTCTCAGCAAAACCAAAGGATCAATGCCATCAAATTCTACTACGAAAAAGTGCTTGGTCAGGAGAAGCGTTTCTACACTATCGAACGTCCAAAAAAATCCAGGACACTGCCCAAGGTCCTCACCGAAACAGAGGTGCTGTCAGTTTTGAAATCCCTTGAGAACATCAAACACAAAGCGATCATAGGAACCATATACTCCTCAGGACTCAGAAGAGGGGAACTAATCAATCTCAGGAAACAGGACATTGTGTTTGAGAACAAAATGCTAATCATCCGGGGAGGCAAAGGCAAGAAAGATAGAACATCGGTGCTGTCAGATTTCCTGGCCATCGTCCTTAGAAAGTATCTTGAATTGCATAAGCCTAACTACTGGCTATTTGAAGGCCCAAACCGTAAGCAATACAGTGCCACAAGTATCTCCAAAATACTCGACAGAGCTGCCCGAAAAGCCGGAATTGAGAGGAAAGTAACCCCACACATGTTAAGACATTATGTTGAGTGATCCAATATGTTGAGTGTTTGATAAAAGATACTGATTTCACAGGGTTTTGCTTCATAACACTCCCCATATTATCTTATAATAGGCTTACTATTTTACAATAAGTTTATTATTCAAAATGAAAGGAGATCACTTATGAAAGAAAAATTAAAAATCCATGAACTCACGTCTAAAATTCTTACTGATCTGCAAAAAAAGAACTATGCCGATTATACGGTTGGTCGTTACAGACATTGCTATAATGGTCTGCATAAATATGTAGAGTCGAGTAGAATTGAGTATTATTCTGCAAAGGTCGGAATTGATTATATCCGGCATAAATTTGGGATCATCGTAGAAGGACTTTACGGTAAACAGCCAGCAAATGTACGTTCTACTATTAGGAGCCTGCAATTACTATGGGATTATTCGGAATACGGTGCAAAGGTCACAAAAATGAGACCGGGGAAAAGGCCTTTTGAATGTCCGGCCGCGTTCGCAAATGATTTCGAAGCTTTTAAGGAAGTATGTATAGCAAGAAATTATGCCCCAATGGGTAAGGCATCCATATTCAGTATACTACAAAAATTCTTAGTATTCCTCGATGATGAAGGAGTGACCTCTTCAAATAAGATAACTAACGGCATGATAATAAAGTATCTTTCATCCTATAGCGGAAACAGTACCCGATATATTGCAAATGTTATTTCAACACTCCGCAATTATCTTACTTTCCTCTATCAGGATGGTATCATAGAAACAGATCTGGCTATATGCCTTCCTAAGGTGAGGGTTAC
>JAGLTY010000058.1 GCA_023135025.1 Bacteroidales bacterium
TCAAGTGCTTTATTCATGCGCCTGACAATGGCATCACCATAGGGCTCCAGCCAGGGATCATTCTGTATAAGACGGGGATTGTTTATCATAGACACACTAAAGGTACATGTTTATTTGAACAGAAAAAGTGTTAATAGAATTGGAGTATATTCGGCTTAGAATTAATTTAGGGACGAATTCGAGCTGGATTTTATGAAAGTATGGTTAATAGAAGATTCTTTTTCTTTGAAGCGGCCGGTGGTCACCATTGGAATATTTGATGGTGTCCATACGGGACACCAGTTTATCCTCAATCACCTGAAAGCTCAGGCTGAGGCACACGGGGGTGAGTCGGTGGTGGTAACCCTCTGGCCACATCCGCGCATTGTTCTGAACAAGGAGCTGCACAGTTTTAAATTGCTGCATACCCGTGAGGAGAAGATCAGGGAGATGGAACACCATGGGATCGATCAACTGGTTTTTGTCCCTTTCGATAGGGAGATTGCTTCGCTGACTGCATGTGATTTTGTTCAGAAATACCTGGTGGACAGACTGGGGGTGGAGGTATTGCTGGTTGGCTATGATAACCGGTTCGGCAAGGATCGTAAAGGGGATCCTGAAGGGTTGAGGATGTGTGCAGAAAAGAATAGATTCAGGATTGAAAAACTTCCTGAGTACGATTCAGAACACGGCTTGGTAAGTTCCACTATCATTCGGGAGGCTATTTTGGAAGGTGACCTGAAGAGCGCCAGGAAGATGCTGGGGTACCACTATTATCTATCAGGGAAAATAGTGGAAGGAAATCACATTGGCAGAAAGATGGGATTCCCCACGGCCAATATTCATCCCCTGGATCCTAATAAACTGATCCCAATGAACGGAGTGTATGCCATTCGAACCGAACTGCGGGGAGAGACTTACAACGGAATGTTGAACATTGGGTTTCGTCCCACTATCGACAGCGCCATGGCAGTGAAAACCATTGAGGCCCATCTTTTCGGTGTAACCGGCGACTTCTATGATGAGGAGGTAGTGATCCACTTTGTAAAAAGGGTAAGGGATGAGATGATATTCAGTGGTATGGATGCATTGAAACAGCAGCTTAAAAAGGACAAAACCATAATTCAGAAATTACTGTGATACAGAACCCCCTTCCATTATTCGTATCGTTACTTATTGTTTTCAGCTTCAATCTTCCGGGACAGGAGGTCGGGGAGAGCGGTTTTGAACCGGAGGAGTGGTCCGCCATCCAGCAAAGGTGGAGACACTCGCAACCTGTGATCATGATTTCAACGGATTCCGGCACTCAATATTCCGGACAGCCCATTCATGCTGCAATTGATACCCTCTACCTCTTCCCGGCTACCGGTCTGCCGGTGGGGCCTGACTGGTACAGTAAAGTTCTGCGCATCCCATTCAGCGATATCGATAAAATCTTGCTTCAGAAAGGAGGGAACAGGGTGACCCGCGCACACAAGTCAGTCAGCCTCCAGGTACCCAAAACCGACAAATATTTTACACCCCCTTTCCAGGCTGTTCGAAAAGCTTCCGTATACAGTGATTCCCTGGTACAAGAGCAAAGGTTGGAAGATGCCTTTCCCCATTCAAAGGTGTTGCGGCAGGCCTTTCCTGACAAACATGTTAGAATATCGTTCGGGCTTGGGTTTGGTGGTGACAGGGCAACCGGTGATGCGGAGAGTGCGCTACGGCTATCACAACTCCCTGATTCGTACGGCTCATATGGAAATAGTGTTACCGTGGATCTCCTGGATCTCTCCTGGAGGTTTCGTGATCGTCTGATTGTAGGGGGACAACTGCTGGCAAGGTGCTTCTCCTCTTCCCTGTACGGTAACAACTTTGGGGAGTATGGAGGTACCAGTTACCAATATGATATCTATTTTTTTGAGCACAGGCTCTATGCTGAATATGCCTTCTTTCATCTGGACCGCTATTTTACACGAAAATATGAGTTGCTGACTGGTGTGGGTTTTTTAATGGGGAAACCGGAGTGGTCTATTTACTATAACTATGATGATTTTTCAGATCCGGATTATTTCATTTACGATGAAGTAAAGCAAGCACATGAAGGTTACCTCAAGGGGTTTCAACTCAGAAGTGCTTTTCACTACTATTTTTTCCCGGGATTTTCATTGTGGACCGGACTGGAGGTAAACCTGTACAAACCATGGGTCATTGAAGCTGTTGAATGGCCAACATCTGATCCTGATGCATCTATTTCACTGCAGGAGCATACCCTCAATTTCTCGGGAGTCAGATTTAAGTTCGGGATTGGTATATATCTCTAGAAAAGTGTAATTTTGCACTCCAAATTGAAAACGATGGAAACAATGACATATAAAGAGACACTTCCCTACAAAGTGGCCGATATCAGCCTGGCCGAATTTGGAAGGAAAGAGATTGAGATTGCTGAGAAAGAGATGCCCGGACTGATGTCCATCCGAAGGAAACATGCAGGCGAAAAACCGCTGCAGGGTTCCAGGATCATGGGTTCACTCCATATGACCATTCAGACTGCTGTGCTGATTGAAACCCTGGTTGAGCTGGGTGCCGATGTACGCTGGGCCAGCTGTAATATCTTCAGCACCCAGGACCATGCCGCTGCTGCCATTGCTGCTGCCGGAGTTCCAGTATTTGCATGGAAAGGGGAGACCCTCGAAGAGTACTGGTGGTGCACCGCCCAGGCATTGAATTTTCCGGAAGGAAACGGGCCTAACATGATTGTGGATGATGGAGGCGATGCCACACTGCTGGTCCATAAAGGTTACGAAGCTGAGGATGATACCACTGTGCTGGATGTGAAAGCCTCGAGCCATGAAGAGGCGGTGATTTACGACACACTTAAAGGGATCCTGGCTGAAGATCGTGGAAGATGGCACAGGGTTGTACCCGGTATCAAAGGGGTGTCTGAAGAGACCACCACCGGTGTGCATCGCCTCTACCAGATGATGGAGCAGGGTAAATTACTCTTCCCGGCCATCAATGTAAACGATTCTGTTACCAAATCGAAATTTGATAACCTCTATGGATGCCGTGAGTCGCTGGCCGATGGTATCAAGCGCGCTACCGATGTAATGGTGGCCGGAAAGGTTGTTGTGATTGCCGGTTACGGCGATGTGGGTAAAGGATGTGCACACTCGATGAAATCCTATGGTGCCAGGGTGATCGTCACAGAAATCGACCCCATTTGTGCGCTGCAGGCCGCCATGGAAGGTTTTGAAGTAAACACCATGGAAGAAGCTATTAAGCAGGGAAATATTTTCGTTACCACCACCGGGAACAAGGATGTGATCACTGCAGGTCATATGGCTGCCATGAAGGACCAGGCCATTGTCTGTAACATCGGCCATTTCGACAATGAGATTCAGGTTTCGCAGCTGGAGGGCTGGAAAGGGATCCGCAAGATCAACATCAAACCGCAGGTGGACAAGTTCCTTTACGAAGATGGCCATGCCATTTTCCTGTTGGCCGAAGGCAGGCTTGTAAACCTGGGTTGCGCCACCGGTCACCCATCTTTTGTAATGAGTAACTCATTCTCAAACCAGACCCTTGCACAGCTTGAGTTATGGAAGAACGACTATGAGATAGATGTTTATATGCTTCCCAAGCACCTCGATGAGGAGGTAGCCAGGCTGCACCTGGAACAACTTGGAGTGAACCTGACCACCCTTACACCGGAGCAGGCTGAATACCTGGGAGTAAAAGTTGAGGGGCCCTACAAACCCGAACATTACAGGTATTAAGCTCAATAGTATTCGTTCCTCACTGAAATCTGCAGCCCAGCTACAGATTATAGGTTTCGGACCGAACACTATTTAGCTGCAGTAAGCCTATTTAATCCTTCTCTGATTTTTCTTTGCGAGATGATATGCGTTTACGAAGCCTACAATTCGTAGTTTATTACGAATTTAAGCGAGTATACATACACTATCGAGCCCTAGTTGGTTATGAGAAGAATATTCCCCTGTATGGCCGTGCGATATTCCACTAGCGGAAATTCGGCCGGACCTGAATTTGGATAGGCGCCGTTCACCAATACATAGGTGGAGCTACATTTGGGACATTCAAAAACACCTATGAAATCTTCATCTTCCACTACTGCTTCATCATGTTCAGGGTATTCGGTACAGGTCAGGTCATAGGCATGAAAGAGCAGGTCAGCTTCCCGGTACAGTACAATACCGCTGTATCCTTCGTTGGGAATAATTTTTGTAGTGCCGATTCCCATGCTGCCCAGTTCAGCATATATATCGAGGTCAACATAAACCTTAACATAAGGAATAATTTGTCCACGGTTGGTTTCACAGGAGGGAGCGATCACTGCTGAAAGCAGCAGAACTATTAATAATGAGAATATATGAAGGCGTTTTGCCATTTAGCAACAAAAGTACGAAAATTGACTATTTTTTGTACTTTTAACTCTTGAACGTAACTATTATTGCTTAATTGCGACTGAAAGATGGATTTTGAAATAGGTAACATACTCTATATAGTCATTACCCTTGTAGTGGTGATAGTGGGTTTGATGGGGAGGAAGAAAAAGCCGGCTGGGGGTACCGGTGAACCGGGAAGTGAGGCGCAGCCCGGTTTTATGGAGAACCTTGAGCGTGTTTTGAAGATGGGACAGGAGGAGTCCCTGGTTGCTGACGTGGAGCCATTTGAAGAGGATTTGCCGGTTGAGGAGAGCGCACAGGTGCCGGCGGCGGAATCGGTCAGTGATGTTATGAAGAGAACAGGCATTATGGATGATTATGATCGGATCATGAACCGTCGTACCGATGGGGATCCGGATCTTATCATGGCAGAGGGGGTACGCACGACCGAGGCTATGGAGGTGGTTGATCTTGATTACATACCGGGTACCGACTATTTTGAAATTGTCAAAGATTTTGATGCGGGGACGGCGGTTGTTTACTCTGCCATCATCAATCGACTTGATTATTAGGTTTTTTTTGTAATTTTGTATTTGAAGAGTTCCGGTGTATGCGGAATTCTTTTTGTTTTTGTTATTTACAGGAGGAAATTGTTATGGCACAAGCTTCATATATAACAGAGGAGGGACTGGCCAATCTGAAAAAGGATTTGGAACAGTTGATTACTGTAGAAAGGCCGGCCATTTCGCAACAGATTGCTGAGGCCAGGGACAAAGGTGACCTGTCCGAAAATGCTGAATACGATGCGGCCAAGGAAGCGCAGGGTTTACTGGAGATGAGAATCGCCAAGATGGAGGATATGGTGGCCAATGCCAGAATCATCGATGAATCTAAGATTGACACCTCACAGGTGCAAATTTTCAATAAGGTAAAGATCAAGAACACAAAGAATAACAAGCAGGTTGAGTATATGCTGGTCTCTGAGAGTGAAGCGGATATCAAAAACGGAAAAATCTCTGTAGCAACACCTATTGCAAAAGGATTGCTGGGTAAAAAAGTTGGAGATGTGGTTGATATCAAGGTTCCATCAGGTCTGATGTCGTTCGAGATTATTGAGATTTCTCTATAATCATTGAGCTATGGCTACTATTTTTTCAAAGATTATCGCGGGAGAGATCCCATCCTACCGCATCCATGAGGATGACCGGTATTATGCTTTCCTTGATATTAATCCACTGGCTGAAGGGCATACACTGGTGATCCCTAAAGTGGAAACCGATTACCTGTTCGATCTGGAGGATGACCTGCTGGCCGATATGATGGTATTTGCAAAAAAGGTGGCACTGGCGATTGACCAGACCATGGCCTGTAAAAGGGTTGGAGTGGCTGTTCTTGGACTGGAGGTCCCTCATGCCCATATTCATCTTATACCCATCAATAACCTGCATGATATCGAGTTCAGCAGGCCGAAACTAAAATTTTCAGATAAGGAGTTCAGGGTCACTGCCGAGAAGATTTCAGCAGCCATGAAGTAGCTCTATTTGATACGGTCCGGGTTCTTCCGGATGAAGTCCTCCCAGTTTTTTGCACCGGCTTTTGGTATCTTGATTCCAATCTGATAGAAATGGCATACCGCTGCAGCAAGTCCATCCGTGGCATCCAGGTTCTTCGGCATCTCCTTCAGGTCAAACATTCTCATCAGCATACGGGCCACCTGCTCCTTGGAAGCATCTCCCGCACTGGTGATGGACAGTTTAATTTTCCTGGGGGCATACTCAAAGACCGGAATATCTCTTGACAGTACTGCAGCCATAGCCACACCCTGGGCTCTGCCCAGTTTGAGCATCGACTGCACATTCTTACCATAGAACGGGGCTTCGAGGGCAACCTCATCGGGAAGATACTTCTCAATCAGTTCCAGCGTACGTTCATAAATCTTCCTCAGTTTCATATAGTGGTCACCTTCACGTTTCAGATCCACCACTCCCATATCCACATACTCCGGGGTTTTCCCGGCCCCTTTGACAACGCCATACCCCATCAGTGTGGTTCCGGGGTCAATTCCGAGGATGATTCGTTCAGAGCTGTTTTGCATTTTTTCCGGTTATGTTCTGTATCACTATGCCGGTCACCAGTAAAACGATACCGATCACGGTGGTCAGATATATCTTTTCGCCCAACACCTGGCTGGCCAGCAGCAGGTTAAGGAAAGGTGCAATATACACAAGGTTGCTTACCCGGTCGCTGGATGGTGCAAGGCGAATGGCCATTAACCACAGAACAAAGGTAATACCCATTTCGAAAACTCCCACATAGAGTGCAGCATACCACCCTTCGACCGAAGTAGGAAATGGCTGGCCCCTGAAGATTCCAGCCAGCAGGAGAAATGTCGATGCAAAGGTGAAATTGAGAAACAAACGGGTAACAGGATCCTTTTTATCACGGGTATTGTAGAGGAAATAGAGTGCCCATACCACCGAACTGGAGAGGGCCAGGAAAATACCAAACCGGTTTTGCGGGTCCTGCGACCAGGTGCCGCCCATCAGTGAAACCATCACAACTCCTGAAAAACTGAGCATCATGGCACCAATGCTTTTCCAGCTGATCCGCTGGCGCAGTATGGGTACAGCAAGCAGGACCAGCACAATGGGCCAGATCATATTGAGGGG
This sequence comes from Bacteroidales bacterium, assembly GCA_023135025.1. GTDB lineage: Bacteria > Bacteroidota > Bacteroidia > Bacteroidales. Next base: position 7,040 of record JAGLTY010000058.1, read on the forward strand.
TTGCGCCACCTGTGCCGGAAGAATGGTATAGGCTTTAAACAGGATCAGGTAATAGGCCATGGGATTCAACAGGCCCATCAGCGCAGAAAAAGCCAGCTCCTTTCTGGAAAAGGTTTTAAGTGAATGGAACTTTCCCTTTGCTACAGTCAGGATTCCCAGTACAACTGTAGAGACAAGGGTAGCACCCGTAAGCAGCTGCCATGTATCGATGAATCGGAGCCCGAGTTTAAAGGCAGTGGGACTGGTGGACCAGAATAGCACAGCAAGGAGGGCAAATAGATAGGCTTTCCTGGCTGATTTCAATTGCATTTAATGAAGATGTCAGGAGATCATTTTGTTTCCGGGACCCATATATGGATATAATACTTCGGGGATTACAATACCCTCCGGTGTCTGCCTGTTTTCCAGGAGGGCAGCCATGATCCTGGGTAGTGCCAGGGAGCTGCCATTGAGTGTATGAGCAAGCAGTGGCCGTTTCTCTCCCGGTTCCCTGAAACGGAGCTTCAGGCGATTGGCCTGGTAGGACTCAAAATTGGAGACCGAGCTTACCTCCAGCCATTTATCCTGTGCAGCCGAGTAGACCTCAAAATCGTAGGTCAGGGCTGAGGTAAAACTGAGATCACCACCACACAGCTCTACAATGCGGTATGGGAGCCCCAGTTTGATGATCAACTGCTCCACATGGGATACCATCTCTTCAAGGGCTTCGTAGGAGCGTGAAGGGTGTTCAATATGTACAATCTCCACCTTATCGAACTGGTGAACCCGGTTCAATCCCCTTACATCTTTTCCATAAGAACCGGCCTCTCTTCTGAAGCAGGGCGTATAAGCTGTATTCTTTACGGGCAGATCTTCAGCATTTAGGATCACATCCCTGTATATGTTGGTGACCGGTACTTCGGCTGTGGGAATCAGGTAGAGGTTGTTGCCCGTTACATGGTACATCTGACCCTCTTTATCAGGAAGTTGTCCGGTACCAAATCCTGAGGCTTCGTTCACCATCAGCGGGGGAAGGATCTCTTCATAACCCGCCTTTATATTTTGATCCAGGAACCAGGAGATAAGGGCGCGTTGGAGCCTGGCACCCTGGCCCCGGAAAACAGGGAATCCACCTCCGGTGATCTTTACCCCCAGTTCAAAGTCGATAAGGTTATACTTTTTAGCCAGTTCCCAGTGGGGCATGGAGCCTTCTGCCAGTTGGGGTATAACGCCACCCTGGCGTATCTCTTTGTTGTCGGCATCGCTCTTCCCGGCAGGTACTGAAGGGTGGGGGATATTGGGTACCTGCACCAGTAGTTCGGTTACCTGCGAATTGGCTTGCTGCAGATCCTGCTCCAGGGTTTCCAGTTCCTGCTTAATGGCTGAAGTTTGCTCTTTTACCTGGTTGGCCTTCTCTTTTTCGCCCGATTTGAATAGCCCTCCGATCTCTTTGCTGAGCCTGTTCATCTTAGCCTGCAGTTCGTTGGTCTTTACCTGCAGGGAGCGTCGCTCATTATCCATATCAATGATCTGATCGATCAGTTCAGGGGTTTCAAAATTTTTAATTTTGAGCCCTTTAAGGATGGTCTCTCTGTTGTCCCGGATATAAGAAATGGTAAGCATATTGAAAGCATAAAAAAACCTGTAATGCACTTTAAAGGTAGTGCATTACAGGTGAATGTTATAAATGAATGATATAATTCTACTGGTTTTCTGCCTGCTCGATAGAGACGTAAGATTTGTTATCTCTTTTCTTGGTGAATTTCACCATGCCGTCGGTCATTGCAAACAGTGTATGATCTTTACCCATTCCAACGTTGCTGCCAGGATGATGTACAGTACCCCTCTGCCTGACGAGGATATTTCCGGCCCTTACGATCTGTCCGCCGTAAAGTTTCACACCCAGTCTTTTACTTTCTGATTCGCGACCGTTTCTTGAGCTACCGGCTCCTTTTTTGTGTGCCATATCTTTTGACTTTTACTTTTTGACTTTCAATTTTCAACTATTCTGCCTTGTCGCCAGACTCTTTCTTGGGAGCTGCCTTGGCTGCAGGTTGCTTGGCTGCAGGTTGCTTGGCTGCAGTTGCTTTAGCTGCAGGTTGCTTGGCTGCAGTTGCTTTAGCTGC
>JAGLTY010000059.1 GCA_023135025.1 Bacteroidales bacterium
AGAAGAGTCCAGGTTCGAGCCCTGGCGGGTCAACAGAGAAATTCTACAACGCCCTTTCTTACAGCAAGAAGGGGCGTTTTTCTGTTATTCCACTGAAACATTGCTAAAACTTTTTCACCCTTCTCTCCTATTAGCTCTCATAAGCTCCTCTTGATGCATTAGATGGTTTGTATGGATATCCAGGTGATATTCATTAAATTTATTGTAGTAAAGAACTAAGATTGTTACATCCTGATACTCTGGTTGCATCTTAATACTTTGGTTGCATCCTGCCCTATTCAGGATCTTTATTACGGTGATGCGAAAGTTAAGATCCTGCCGGAGGGAACACTACGGAAAATGCTTGTGTGGTGAATTTTGCACTATCATTTATGGCTGCAAGGCAGGCCCATTTTTTTTCAGTAGCGCTGCATAATTATCTGTTTATGCAAGCCACTGTGTGATTGCGACGATTATTATGAGAAGAACGATAAAGGCTATAATAATCCATAAAGCCATATCTGAATTTCCCTGTGATGGATGCCTTCTCATGGCAGATTAGGTTTGATTTCAAGTATCACAAAAGCTGCAGCTGCATAAACAGTAATTACACGTACTACCTTCATTCTTCCAACCAGTTTAGAGCCTCTCGGGACTATGTTCATACTCGTATGCCATTCAAAATAAAGGTACAAATTTTGTCATTAATAACAGCGGTTGGATTAGAACCTGCCCTTGCCTAACTTTGTTAGAGGATGAAACCATTGTACACAGCCCGGTTACTTTGCCTGTCTCTTTTCCTCCTGCAAGCTGCAAATGCTGAATGCCAGAATAGTGATAAGCTGGTAAACCCCATCAGTATTGCGATCCGTGGACATTATGGTTTTATTATTCCACACTCAAGGGCCATTGCCGAGATATCAAATTCGAATCCATGGGGGATTGAGGCTGACCTGGCCTGGCACCTTATGCGCGAGAGAATCTGGAAACACTGCTATTGCTATCCGCGCACCGGTTTTTCCCTGAATTATTTCAATTTCAGCTTTCCGGAAGTCCTCGGGCATTCGGTAGCACTATACCCCTATATCGAGCCCTATATCTGGCCACAAAATAAAATCAGTATTTCTTTCCGTTTTGGAATGGGTCCCGCTTGGGTCACCAGGGTCTATGATGCCGAAACCAACCCGGACAATTTTTTCTTCAGCGACCACCTGAGTTTTATCGTCGTGCTGAATGCTGCCGTGAATTATCGCCTGAGCAGCAGGGTTACTACCCGGGCAGCCTTTAATTACAACCATATTTCAAACGGGGGATTAAGGCAGCCAAATGCCGGGATGAATTTTCCTACCCTGAATGCAGGATTTGATTACAGTTTTACGGAAGTCAGTTTCCCCCGCAGGGCAAAAGATACTATGCGGATATTGTATCCCGATAAATGCTGGTGGGATGCCTATGTCCTCGGAACGATGAAAAATGCCAAGAAGGGTGAAGATAAAAGCTGTCCCGTTATCGGTGCCGGCATTTACTATAATTATCTTATAGGGCGGATTTTCGCCCTGAACGCAGGTACGGAGTGGATTTCAGATTTTTCAGTGAAGGAGAAAATACGCCGGGAGTATATCAATGATCCCGGGTCTGCACCCGACCACAACAGAGCGGCAATTCTAGTGGGACTCGACCTTTTATTTGGTCGCTTTTCCATTGTTCACCAATGGGGGATCTATTATTATGAACCCTACCCGGCAAGGAACCGGGTATACCAGCGATACGGATTGAATCTGAGGTTCACAGAGAGGTTTTACATGGGCATCAATATCAAGTCACACGGACATGTAGCCGACCTGATGGATGCCCGTCTGGGTATCCTGTTTTAGAAGGCCTCCGATGGTATTGAGGTAATTGTCCGGGAGACCGCCTGGATAACAGCCTGGGGGCTATTCTGTATATTGATTGAAATTTCCACGATGGGCACTGGTCGCCACTTTATTGCAGCCTCCTGCGTGCGTCAGCAACTCCCACAAGACCCTTATCACCTGATCCCCACAATTCAAGAAACTTTTCCAGGTAGATACGGGACTTCCTGGTTTCCCCCATTTCTTCAAGCACTACACCCAATCGGTAGTGGGCCAGGGTCCAGGGTTCTTGACATTCTGATCCCAAATGCATAAGCCGAATCGCCTCCATTAACATTGCCTCCGCTTGTTCGAGTTGCCCACTTGCATGATAGGCTCGCCCCAAAGCCTCTTTTATGAGGCCAAATCCTGGCGGATACAGCTGGTCTGCCAGTTCCAGGGAAGCTACTGCTTTGGAGAGGTTTCCTTGCGCTAAAGCGATCTCGCCCCGAAGTAGTTCTACGGCCCACTCGTTATCCTCCATGGCCCTATCACTGTGGAGCCAACTATCGAGCCAGGCCTGTGCTTTAAGAGTGTCACCATAGTCGATCAACCGAATGGCCAGGTGTATGGTCCATTGCGGAGCCCATTCACTACCTTCTGCAAGCTCCTGTCCCAGAGTCAACTCTTTAGCCAAATAAGCATCCTTCCCCATGGATTGATAAGCCCTGGCCAGGTACATCCTGTTGCGGAACTCACTAAGCGGTGCGTCGCAGCGCTGATTGAATACTACTGCCTGTTCAAAAAGTACCACAGCCGAGCTATGCTTTCCCCGGTACATCTTTAACAACGCCCTGGATCGAAGTCCATTAGCTCTGGCACCCTCCTCCCCGTCTGAAAGCAGCTCAAATCGCTCTATGGCTTGGGTTATGTCTCCCTGCTTCACCAGCACGAACCCGGAGATTCTATTCACGTCACCACGCCAGCTCTTCATCTCAGCAGGATTTATTTGAAAGGCCTTTTCGAAATGGATGGCTGCCTCTTTGATTTGTCCCAGGTTGTCATATCCCACGCCCAGGTTCACATGACACCAAACCTGCATGGGGTCTAAAGCCAGTGATTGTTGATAGGCTTCCATCGCATCTTCAACACGTCCTTCTTCCCTAAGACTATTTCCCAGATTGTACCAACCATCTCTGTCATCGGGGTACTGCTGGAGATATGTTTGGTAGGCGTCTACACCTTGTTGCCCCGATGCAGAGAGGGCCATAATCCAGAGCCTCTCCTTCTCTGTCACCCGGTCCAGCTGGTTCAATGCCCGATCAAAGTACCTTTGAGCAGCTTCCTCACCTTCCAACCAGGCTGCTGCTAATCCAAGGGATGCATTCGCCCAGGCAAACCCTGAATCCAATTCAACGGCCCGGGTCCATAACGCCTGGGCTTCCTGCCATCCACCCTGACCCCAGGTCACTGCTCCATCGGTATAAAGCTTCAATGCTTCAAGTGAGGTCGTTGTAGCTTTAGCAAGAGGTACTTTGCGTTGAAGTATCTGTCCCAGCGTTTCTCCAAGGTCTCGCCGGGCTTTGGTAGCCAGCTCGTCCAACGCCTGAAGTATCTCCTCTTTGCCAACTGCTTTAACCTGGCGAGAACGAACGGTTTCACCTGTATATGGATCTACCAAGCTGGTACTCAAAAGGTAGGTGTTGTTGATTTCTGAAATGTTCAGCGACAAGACAGATTTAATATTCTCTCTTTCAGCAATCTCAAGCGCAAGTGGTGTATCGATTTTACCAATCCTGTCCATCTGCATTCTTTGCAGAACCTCCATGACCCGCCTTCGTGGATAAATATTGACATATTTGGACTGATCAATAGTTACACTCAGAGCATGCATCAATGACCTGTCGAACACCTCATCATTGGTGTTATTCTCCAGATCAGCAATAAGGATCCAATCTCTTTTCTGGAAGCCCAGCGCATTGGCTCTCGGAACTGTGAAAAATGCCACAGTAAGCGAAATTAAAATCATGAATAGTAAAATGGAGATCCAGCTCGGCCTCCATGTTAATGCTGGAAGAGAAGCCTGCTGCTCAGGAGTAAGAGGTAGTGTGCGCTCAATCCCCTTTGAAGTAAGATCAAAAATCCATCCCAGAATCATTGCGACAGGGAATCCTGCAATGACCACTATAATCAAGATCTGGATTGTCCATTCAGGAATCTGAAACCTTCCTCCAATAATATCCACTGCTTCAATTATACCAAGGCCAACTACAGTATAGATCGTTGCCAGACGTGTGACCTTTCTACGTTTTAACTCATGCCAGAATCGGGCTGGTTTGTTTGGGTCAGGAAGCATATAGGGTGAGGTTGATTATATGCAAGTTAAGACCTTATTGTTTAAGTGTCAAATCAGTATGTACAACCAGCGTAAATAGGATACTACTCAATAGTAGCAAACTACAACCGTGTGAAGAGATAACCATCCAAAAAAAGCTTCCATGAAGCAAAATGGGAGGAGAGATTTTGCTAAATTTGATTCTGGTCAATATTGGCCGGTTAAAACCAAATGAATATGAAAAATTTCGTTTTTATTATTGCCCTGGCATTTTTATCCGCTACCACCTTTGGCCAGAAGGTAAATTTTTCCGGAGAGTGGAAACTCAATGAGGAAAAAAGTGAACTGGGTTACGAGTTCAGCCTTGCTCCGAAAGCAATAACAGTGAAACATACAAAAAAGACACTTGATCTGACAAATGTGAGCGAGTGGGATGGCCAGGAGTACGAGAGTAAGCAACACTTCACCCTGGACGGAGAAGAGTGTGAAAACATTGGATTCATGGAATCTATTACAAAGTCAACTGCTCTCTTTGATAAAAAGACAAAAACATTAAAAATCGTCACCACGGGATCAGTAGAGGGAAGTGATTATACCCTTACGCAAACGTTTTCGATGAAGGAGGGAAACATGGTGGTGGAATCAGACGCTGCTTCGGACATGGGTGAACTGTTTGAAACCTTTGTTTTTGACAAGCAATAAATGTATTAGCTTTGTGTAAATCGCTTGCTGATGATGTTAAAGAGAGCTGTTTACCTGGGCCTGTTTCTTATTGGATCTGTTGCTGCCCAGGCACAGATCAATGTCTACCTGGGAGGAAATCTACAGGGTAACTACTCCTGGATCAGAGGGGATGAACCCACAATGGAGCCCGGATTCGGGGGAGGAATAAGTTTCATATACTGGGAACATGAATACTGGTTTCTGAAAACGGGAATCGACTATAACCATAAAACTTCCTCTATCCTGGAGTATCCCGATGACTATGGAGTTACACCGGAACATCCGGATGATAAAATCATCATCACCTTTACAGAACAGACCATTGGAGTTCCATTAACTATCTATTTCCGTCCTTACGAAAAGGGAGCCAACACTTTGTTGATCGCCGGCACCCTTAATACAATGATCGTGGCCAGTTTGAAAGAGAGCTCGGAAGAGTACGGTGATCTTGTACTTAAAGGAACCGATGTGGAATACCGTGTAGTAACCAACCTGGGGATTGGTGTAGGGTATCAGCGTCAACTGGACAAGCACATGTTTTTGAATATTCTCCCTTCATTCAATATAGACCTAAGGGCAGACAGGGCCTTCAACTCAATAACGCTTACTGCTGAATTAATTTTTGGTATTTATTGATCCGGAGACCTCTCCGGAAAACACATGATCTGATGGTTCCGAAGTTCCCTCCGAAAATTTTTTGATAACCCACCGGTTACACCATCGAGCTCCTCCCAGAATCTTTTACCATGATCGGGGATCCGGGTATGCATAAGTTCATGCAAAATCACATAATCGGAAAGTTGTTCAGGAAGCATCATCAGCCAGCTGTTCAGATTGATGCTCCTCCTGGCGGTACAGCTGCCCCAACGGGTTTTCATCTTCCTGATCTTTAGTCCCGTTATTTGAAAGCCATGTTTTTCAGATAGTTCCGCTACCCTGCCAGGTAAATACCGCAGTGCCTCCTCACGCAGCGCTCTCCAGATAGCAGCCTCAACACTGTCGTCACCCTGTAGTAACCGCACAGGATACTCCCTTCCCCTGATCTGAATAGAACCTCCTTCGGGCGGCACAGTTTTCCTGCAATCTTTATGGTTCAACCCATTTAATCGCTTCAGTACCCACTGTTGCTTCGAAAGAAAAAATCTCTCTGCTCTTCTTTGACTCAAATGACGGGGAATGGTTACTCTCACCTCCCCCTGCTGATTAATCCGGATAGCAAGGCTCCTCGCCCGGGTGCTCCGGACATAATAAACATCTCCAATTCCCTTGTAGTGTAATATATTTTGAGTTTTTTGCATTCAGATTGAACTGTTATCTATAACTTTACATCTCTTTTAAAAAATCATACAATGATTCGTAAATCAATCATCCTCTCCTTTGTACTGCTGACTATGGGATTTTCCCTGGCTGCACAGCAGCTCTGGTCGCTGGAGGGCTGTATTCAGTACGCCATGGAGAACAACATTCAGATCAAACAATCGGTTCTGAATACCGAATATAACGAAAACCTGCTGAAGCGGTCAAAACTTGGACAGATCCCCAGCCTGAGTGGAAGTACAAACTACACTTACTCCTGGGGCCGTGCCCTGGACCAGACCACATATCAGTTTACAGACAATCAGCAGATCAACTCCATCAGCATGGGGCTCAGCTCCTATACAAATCTTTTCAACGGCCTGCAGGTAAGGAATACCATCCTGCAGAACAAACTGAACCTGATGGCCAGTTATGAGGATGTTCAGAAAGTAAAGAACGATATCTCCCTCAACATCGCTGCAGCTTATCTGACCATTATGTTCAACAAAGAGCTCCTGGCTGTCACAAAAAATCAGCTGGAGATCACCGGGCAGCAGGTGGAACGTACCAGGAAGATGGTGGATGCAGGGAAACTTGCCAGGGGAAACTCCCTGGAACTGCAGGCACAGTTCGCCTCTGAAGAGCTTAACCTGGTAAATGCAGAAAACCAGCTATCCATCTCCCTGCTAAACCTTCAACAGACCCTCGACCTTCCCATCGATACTGCTTTTGATGTGGTTATCCCGGAATTGGCCGATCCGGATGAAGATCCTTTGGTTGTCGATGCGCTTGAAGTGTACCGAATCGCAGAGCAGGAGATGCCTGAAATCAAAAGTGCCATGTTGAGTCTTGAGAGTGCCGAAAAAGGGCTGGCCATCGCAAAAGGGGGGCGGTCGCCACAGTTATACCTGTCGGCCAACTTCAACACAGGCTACTCCGATATCAGGGAACAGGTGGTAAACCTGAGTGATCCGGTGCAGCTCCCCATCGGTATTACAGCTGGTGGAGAAACAGTATATACCATCGATCCCCAGCAGATTCCCGAGTATGGGGCTTACCCCTTCTTTGAGCAGATGCGCGACAATACCTCTACCGGTGTTGGACTGGGGCTATCCATCCCCATATTCAATGGCTGGAATGTTAATACCAATATTGCAAACGCCAGGATCATGCATGAAAACGCACAATTTGATCTGCAAAGTAAAAAGCTTATACTCTATGCCACCATTCAGCAGGCCTATGCCGATGCGCTGGCCGCCCTGAAAAAGTTCAACGCCACACAGCAGGCACTGACCTCCATGGAGGAGTCTTTCAAATACACCGAAAAGAAATTTGAGGTGGGATTGGTAAACACTGTCGATTACAACATGTCTAAGAATCAGCTGATTGCCACACAATCTGACCTGCTCCAGGCTAAATATGATTTTATTTTCAGAACAAAAATTCTCAATTTCTATCAAGGAGAACCCATCACACTTTAACATTCCAAATCAATGAAATCAAAAAGATTAATCATCATCATAGGCATCTCAGCTGTAGTGCTCTTAGGCGTACTTGGCATTGGGAAAAAACAGGGCTGGTTCGGAAACGAGGGATACCTCAAGGTTGCTGTTGAAACTGGTATTGAAAGAGAGATTGTGGAGGTCATCACCGCCAATGGGAAAATCCAGCCCGAAACAGAGGTAACCATCTCTCCCGATGTATCAGGCGAAATCGTGGATCTTGTGGTTAAAGAGGGAGACGAGGTAAAAAAAGGTCAATACCTGCTTAAAATCAAGCCGGAGGCATACCAGATGGCACGAAACCGGGCCGAAGCCTCACTGAACAATGCCAGGGCCCGGCAAAAGCAGGCAGAAGCCCAATTGGAGATGGCCAATCTTGACCATAAAAGAAACAAACAGCTTTACGCAGACGAGGCCATTTCAACCTCAGAATTTGAACAATCCTTCACCTCTTACAATACATCGCTTGCTGAGAAAGAGGCTTCTGAGTTTTCGGTTATGAGTGCACAGGCTACCCTGGACGAAGCGGATGAGAGCCTGACCAAAACCTCTATTTACGCTCCCATGACCGGTACAGTATCGAGCCTCTCTGTTGAGCTGGGAGAGCGCGTGGTAGGAACATCCATGATGTCGGGGACAGAGATGCTCCGCATTGCGGACCTGAACCGGATGGAGGTGGAAGTGGAAGTGAATGAGAACGATATTGTTCGTGTAACCAGCCGCGATACTGCTCTCATTGAGGTGGATGCATATCCCGACACCCGGTTTAAGGGTGTGGTTTCCGAAATTCCGGTCTCTGCAAATATCATGGGGGTAACTACCGACCAGGTCACCAATTTTATGGTAAAGATCCTGCTCCTGCCTGAATCGTATGAAGATAAAATTTCCGAAACCAATCCATATCCGCTGCGTCCGGGCATGTCTGCCACAGCAGATATACAGACGGACCGCAGAACTGGTATATATTCGATTCCCATCCAGGCGGTTACCACAAGAATGGATACCACAGGTACAGCTGCCGAAAAGGAGACCAACCAGATGGGACAGGTGAGTTCGGACGGATCTGTCAGTAACAGCCCTGTACCCTCCGTTGCAAAATCCACCAGCGATGAGCCCATGGTTGTGGTATTTATCGTATCAGAAGGGAAAGCCTGGATGAAGCAGGTAAAGACAGGTATCCAGGACAATAACTATATTGAAATTACCGAGGGTCTGGATACCGAAGCTGAAATCATTGTGGCTCCCTATTCGGCCATTTCACGACAGCTGAAGAATGAACTGCCTGTGGAAATAGTTACTGAGGAAGAGCTCTTCGCGGGTGATAAAAAGAGAAAGAATTAACAGAGAATGACCGAACCCCTTATCCTGCATATTGAGACTGCCACCGATATCTGTTCGGCTGCACTTTCAGAAGGGGATCGGCAACTCTCGCTCGTCGAGAGCAGCCAGGAACGGTCGCATGCTACCCTGTT
>JAGLTY010000006.1 GCA_023135025.1 Bacteroidales bacterium
TAGAGTGTATCGACTGTTCCGTTCAGGTCGGCCCGCATCTCTCCTTCATACAGGTTTCCATCCAACATGACATCCATATCCAGTTGAGAGAGTAGCTCTTCCTGCCCAAGGAACTCACCCAGCTTAAAATCGGCGGTTGAGAGATTTCCGTGAAAGTCAATACCCACGCTGCTATCCGGTCTGAAAGAGAGGTCCATCAGCATCCTGCCCATATCGGTCTGCAAATAACCCGACGCCACAAAATTATCGAGGTATCCGGTAAACTGACCCTTGAAGTCAAGGTTTCCCATATTGATCCATGGATAGAGCGACTGTTTCGATGAAGCACTCTCCTCCGAAAACATTTCGTGTATGGCCGAGACAGAGCTATTTAATTCTCTGAAATTGAAGTCAAGGAATGTGTTTTTAAATTCAGGCAGGCCAATGATGATGAAGTCAAATGCCAGGGTGCTCTGCTGGTCAAAGGTTATCTGCATTTCATCACCTTTCAGATCATTCAGCTTGCCATGCACAAAGCCGTCGATGGTGAGACGGTCCAGTAATCCCTTTGTTTGGGGGACAAAAACGGCGAGATCCTCCGTTTTCAGAAGAGAGTGGGTCGTTTCAAAGGTGAGGTCCACCTCCCTGGAGAAATGTTTAAACTTTTTCCAATGTTCAAAATCGAATCCCAGCAAGGGGATATGTAGATCGGAGCCTATGGTCTCGATTTCGAGGTTGTTGAAATGCATATGGGTTTTACCAATGGACATCAGGGTGGCCAGGTGGCTGAATTCGAATCCCGATTTCTCCATACCCGATAGGGAGATGATGTTCATGGTTACCGTGTCCTGTTCGCTGATCAGATCCAGCAGGGAGATCTCCAGCCCATGCATGTCAAAATCGTTGAAATCGATCTCTGATCGCAAAGGGGGGTGCCCCGTTTTTGTGAGGGAGAACCGGCCGTTACTCATGGTTATCTCGTGGATATGGAGCCTTGATTTTCGTTCCGGAGGTACATGTGGTTTTTTCAACCTGTCGATGATTAAATTCAGATTGACCCCTCCTTCGCTTTCAATGACCAGGTTCAACCAGGCATTTTCCAAAGTGATTTTCCTGATCTCCAGGCTCCGCTGATCCGGTCGAATCTGCTTGATTCGAATCTTGGTAAGTTCGGAATAGATCAAAGTGTCTCCATGCAGGTCCTCAATATAGAGGTCTCTCACCTGGATTCTTTTAAAGAAGGAGTAGTTGACCGAGGAGAGGGAGATAGTAGCCTGAAGTTGTTCCGACAACTGATCGGTCAACATTTTACTGACCCTGGTCTGAACCTGCCGGTTCTGCAAAAAGAGTAAAGAGAGAGAAGGAATTGCCAGAAGTAGCAATACTACGATCAATCCTATTTTCGCTATCTTTTTAATACTTTTGCACTTTCGGTTGTTTCAAACACTACAAAAATATAAAAAGTTGTGATGACCACTGTAATTCTTGGGATTGAATCTTCCTGCGATGATACTTCTGCTGCTGTAATAAGGGATCGACAACTACTTTCCAATGTGATTGCAGGACAGGATGTACACCGAAAATACGGAGGGGTGGTGCCTGAACTGGCCTCCAGGGCGCATCAGAAGAATATAGTTCCGGTGGTAGATAGCGCGCTGAAAGAGGCCGGAATCTCCCGCAGAGAGATCGATGCAGTGGCCTTTACCCGGGGACCCGGACTTCTCGGGTCACTGCTGGTGGGAACCTCTTTCACCAAGGGTTTTACAGCAGCACTTGGTATACCCATGATTGAGGTGAACCATCTTCAGGCACATATAATGGTTCATTTTATTCAATCGGAAGTGTCGGCTGCTTCATCCCCCCGTTTCCCTTTTTTATCTCTTCTGGTTTCAGGTGGTCATACACAGCTGGTGGTGGTCAGGGATTACCATACCATGGAGATCATTGGCCGGACCATTGATGATGCCGCAGGGGAGGCATTTGATAAATGTGCCAAGCTTCTCGGTCTACCCTATCCGGGGGGACCGCATATGGACAGACTGGCACAGCAGGGTGATGCGTTCAGGTTTGCATTTAACAAGCCCCGGATTAAGGGATTTGATTACTCTTTCAGTGGGTTGAAAACCTCTTTTTTATATTTTCTCAGGGACCAACTGAAGGAGGATTCCGGTTTTGTGGAGAAGAACAGGGCCGATCTTGCAGCATCGCTGCAACAAACCATTATTGATATTTTACTCGACAAGCTCCGAATGGCCATGAAGACGACAGGGATACGTCAGGTTGCTCTGGCTGGAGGGGTTTCTGCCAATTCAGGACTACGTTCCGCCATGAGGAGCGAAGCGGAAAAGCATGGCTGGGAGCTGTTTATTCCGCCCTTCAGTTATACCACAGACAATGCGGCCATGATTGCCATTACCGGTTATTACCGGTACCTTGAGGGATATTTCTCTTCCGATAATATTGCTCCTCTGGCCAGGATGTATTTCTAAGTTTGCGGCTAAAAATATTGGATAAAATGAAAATGAATTGTACTCCCATGCCGCAAAAATCACTATATTGTTCATACTTTTTTGTTAAGGATGGATAAACTAGAGTTTCAGCCTACTCAGAAGACCCCGTACGTTTTGCTGGACCCCAATGGCAAGATTAAATTTAAAGGTAGGTCCATCCCGGAAGATGTATCACTCTTCTACGAGGATATACTTGACTGGATCATCGCCTTTGCCTCCTCGCCACCAGCGTTTACAGAGGTTGATATTGAAATGGAATACCTGAACAGTGGTACTTCCAAGTATATGCTCAGGTTACTCAAAAAACTAAAGGAAGTTGATAACGATGGTTACGATCTGAAAATCAACTGGGTATATGAGGAGGGCGATGATGATATCCTGGAGAGAGGAGAGTATTATGCTTCCATCCTCGATTTGAAAATCAGCTTCATCGAGATCGAATAGCTACTTTGTTTCCCTGTTTTTTTGCAATTGATTATCCAGGTATTTCCAGAATGCCACATGGAATAGATAGGAATCACTATTTTCTATGGCCTCTTGGAAATTGATGGTGCTGTCACAACCGATGGGATGTTGAATAGATGGATCAAATAGTCCCGGTTTCTCCGGGTGGAACTGTATCCCCAGTACATTGGGGTACCGGGTGTGCTGGATCGCTTCAATAATCTTTCCATCCATGGAGGTGGCAGAAACTTCCCATCCCAATCCCAGCTTTTCGATGGCCTGATGGTGCGAACTGAGCACCAGGGGCGCTGTACCCTTATTGAAACCAATCCCACTGGTGAGGATCATACTCTTTTCAAGGGCAACCCTGTGAAAGTGATAGGAGGTGGGATCTTCGCACCCCGTGTTTAGATAATCCATGTAGTTGCGATGCATCTGGTCGGGTGGCAGATTCAGGATATCCTCTGCCTTCCATATCCCGTAAATTTCGGTGGGAATGTCCTGTACCATGGTTCCCCCGGTGGCCACACTCATGGTTTGCATTCCCAGGCAGATTCCATTGACCAGATACGTTTTCTTCTCTTCCAGGTAGGGTATCCAGTCCGTATCCTGACTGCCTCCCAGCAAGTGAAAAAGGTAAGATAGCTCCACATAGTGCCTGAAGGGATCTGTGACCCCCGTGAGCAGGTGAACCTCCTCTCCGTAACAAACAGGTGGAATATCGGGTCCGCCCATAAACAGGGCTCCATTGGAGCATTCAAAAAGTTTCCTGAACTGTCCGGTGGCAGTATTTTTCCGGAATATGTTTTCTGGTCCCAGCTCCCCTTTGATCTCCCTGAGACTAAAATGGGTGGCACTGTGCAGATCAATATAGGCTTTGGCGTCGCTGTAATCATACCTTTCACCCTTGTGGTATACGCCCAGCAGGTGGTAGCCATCCAGTGAAAACAATCCTTCATCCACCAGTTTTTGAACAACTTCCAGGTTATAGGCGGTTGGGTGGAACATTAAAACGGTATCCTGCCCCACAGCGTAGAGGCTGGTGCAGAATACCAGGATCAGACCGGCAATACTTTTTCGGAATTTCATTGACAGTTGGCTCGGGTTACTTAAGAATGGCAGAAAGTTGCTGAATAATACTATTCAGGTTGTCACCGGTCTCCTCGTCAAGGATTTTGAAACTCACATTTTCATTGTTGACCTCCTGCAGGAAGTTTGAAGCAAGAATGGCCCTGGAGTAGTTGCTGTCTATCAGGTATTCCGAGTTTTTTACGGTGATTCCCTCCCTCACTTTCACCACGTATTTCTTAAAATCTATGGTGGAGAAGAGGTCCTCCGTGTCGGGATAATCCTCCAGAAACAACATCTGTTTATTGGCCAGGTCGATTTTATTGTCGTACTGCTCTTGCATCAGTTTTTCATGTACCAGCCTCTCTTCGGCATTACCGAAATTGAGAATGACATAGTCGATGCCCCAACCCATCAGGATATTGACCATCATAGGGATGCTCTCTGCTCCTGAAGCAGGCAGGAAATAGCACTCTTTTTCGAAGCCGGTAAGTGCAACGACTGCTTTCATGAAATAGTAGGTAGCCAGATCCTTGACAATGACATTGTTGAAGGATTTGATAATCTCTTGCTGGCTCAGTCTTGCACCCATGGTGGAGTAGATGGGAGAGAGGGTGTCGGCCGTAGCCGATTTGAGAGATCTCGCACTGTAGACCAGGGTTTCACTCTTCATATCGTCTTCGATGGCGCGCTGGACAGCCAGGATCCTGTATAACTTGTTTACATCGATCAGGTGGGGGGAGTGGGTGGTATAGATGATCTGTATCCGCTCCCGGATATCATCAAACACTTTAAGCACATCTTCCTGGGCTCTTGCATGCAGGCTAACTGCCGGTTCATCGATCAACAGCACCTTATCGTGCTTGCTTTTATCCATGGCGGTGGCCTTTAGCTCCAGAAAGAATGAGAGAAACCACCTTACCCCGCGACTCCGCTGTTTGGGGTAGAGCCGTTCCGACTCGTCTTTGATCCAAAACTCAATATAAGGCTTTCCGCTTTTTTCAGGATTGGTGTGGTCGTAGTGAGAGAGTTCAAAATTGATTTTAATCTTATTGTTCTTCCCCACATTCTGTCTCCAGAAATCCTGGAAATTGAGTGTGAGTTCCCCATTCAGGTTCTCAATCTTCTGTTTCAGGATTCTGCTGGAGGGCTGCTGGAAAAAAGAGTACTCCAGTCCGGTGATGGTTAGAAAATTAATGGCTGCTTTATACCCTTCTGCACGTTTGTTAGCCTTGATAATGTCTTCCAGGTCGATGCGGTTGGGAAGGAGAGAACTAAAATCTTCAAACATTTCAAAATCGGGAAGGATTTTAAAAATTTCTTCTGCAAGTTCTGTGGAGCTGTAGAATTCCTTCACTGATTCCAGCTCCGTCCGGGCTGCTTTAACGGCCTTTTCGATGGACATCCCTTCAAAGACAAATTCGAGGGAGAGTAAATGAATATGCTGCTCCTCGAGCAGTCCCGCTATTTCATCTTTAAGCTTCTCATTATCGGTCCTGAATATCTCCTCCCTGATCTCTGCCGCCCGCTGTTCCCGTTCAGAGGAGTACATTCCGGTCATCTGAAGTAACTGTTTCAGCTGCTCTTGCAAGAGGGCCAGCTCCTCTTTTTTCACAGCTATCTGCTCCTGGATATCCTTCAGTTTCCTGCTAACCTTATTTTTTTCATCCAGTGCTTCCAGGATATCACTCTTCTCCTCCTGTTTTACTTTTTTCTGTTCAAGTGTCTCATTCAGCTTGAAAAACATCTCCTCTTCCAGTTCCAGCTCTTTCTTTAACTCCTCTTTTCTCTCCCTGGAAGGAAATTTCCTGGTGTTTCGCTTGATCTCATTTATCCTGAGCCTGATTGTTTCTACCTTTTCGGCGGTCCACTCAGTCTCCTCTTTTGCTTTATTCAGGTTTTTTGAAGCGGTGGTTATGTCACGATTCAGGTACTCAAGGTTCTCCATGACCTTCAGTTCCCTCTGCCTGAGATTGTCAAGAGTATCATTATAAAACTCCTGCAATTCATCTCCCATCTCCATATGGGAATCTATTTCATCTTCCCATCTTCTAGTGATAGAAACGGTTTCCACACTACTGATTAGTTTCCGGATTTCCGGATTCAACCTTCTTTTATCCAGGCGGTTCTCAATATCGGCAAATTGAAATCTGAACTTGCAGGTCACCACTGGCAGTGAGAGGTCACTTCTGAGCATATCCTCAATCAGTCTTCCGTCATGGAAGGCCTTAAGCGCCTCCAGAATAGATGTTTTACCCGATTCGTTCTGACCAATCAGGCTGGTGATATTATCATGGGCCAGCTGGTGCCAGCCGGTATCCACAATGGATCTGAAGTTCTGAATTCTAAAAGAAACCAAATGCATGTTTCCGGCTTTATATAAATCTTATTCCGAATATCAATATGTCGTCCACCTGGAACTCATCACCTTTCCACTTTGTCATCTGGCGGTCCAGCTCTTTTCGTTGCTCCTTCATGGTCCAATCCGATATCCTGATCAGTAATTCTCTGAACGGTCCATATTTGAATTTCTTGTTCTTGGGTCCGCCAAACTGATCGGGATAACCGTCAGAAAATAGGTATACGATATCGCCCGGCTTAAGTTGCAGTGTATGGTTGGTAAATGAATTTTCTTCTATTGCATCGATACCCACCGGCATTTTATCGGCCTTGATTTCGGTAAGCACTTTGTTGCGGACATGATAGAGCGGGTTGTTGGCTCCCGAAAACTGCAGTTCGCCTGATCTGGGGTGGAACACGCATAGGGCCATATCCATGGCATCTTTGTTTTCCAGTTCGTAACCCCGCTGGTGCAGTGCTTTCATCACCCGTTCGCGAAGCAGGTTCAGGATCCTGCTGGACCGGATGGGACCCCTGATACTGAGGATCTCATTGAGGAAGGAGACACCCATGATACTCATCAAAGCACCTGGTACTCCATGCCCGGTACAATCGCCGGCAGCTACTACGATATACTCTTCCTTTCGGGAACAGTAGTAGAAATCACCGCTTACAATATCCCGTGGCTGATGGAGAATAAAGAACTCTTTGAGCATATTCTCCATGTACTTATGGTTTGGCAGCACGGCTCGCTGTATGAAGCTGGCATATTTGAGGCTTGCCATCAGTTCCCTGCGTTGATTCAGCAGGTTTTCCCTTGAGAGTTTTGTTTCTTTCAATCTATGATAATTCTTAGTCCCATCACCAGGATATCGTCGATCTGACTGAGATTTCCCATCCAGTCCGACAATGATTTTTCCATGGCTGCACCCTGATCTTTCATTGGAACAGACTGCATTTCCAGGATTAGTTTTTTAAAGTTTCTCGACATAAACTTCTTCTTTGCCGGTCCGCCAAACTGATCAACGAATCCGTCAGAGAACATATATATGTTATATCCTTCATCTTTGAACATGGAGGCATGGAAAGGCTCCTTTTTTTCAGATATGCCGATGGGCATATGGTCGGCCCTGATCTGAAGCAACAGGTGTTTGTCATCATGGATAGCGCCCCTGGGCAGGTCCAGTTCCACCCCCTTATTTAACTTTGTTTTTTCGCTTCGCTTTAGTTTTCTGACCAGGTATATGGGATTATAGGCACCTGAATATTGAAACTCATTGCTCTTCAGGTCAATGGAGACCATGGCCAGGTCCATGCCATCTTTGGAGGAGTCCATACCTCTTTTACCCGACTGCTTGAGTGAGGTAATGACCTGCTCCCTCAACAAATCAAGGATCTCATTGGTGCCGGTAACCTTCGATTTGTTCACAATCTCGTCTATGAAAGTCATCCCCAGCATACTCATAAAGGCGCCCGGTACACCATGTCCTGTACAATCGGCAGCCACAACCAGCAGCTTTTCATTGATGGATCCTATCCAGTAGAAATCACCACTCACAATATCTCTCGGCTTGAAGAGGATAAAATGTTCAATGTGATGTTTATCCAATAGCTTTTGTGAGGGCAGCAGGGCCTGTTGGATTCTGCTGGCATATTCGATGCTGTCGGTGAGCTCCTCTTTCTGTTTCCTGATCTTGGCAGTACGCTCTTCGATCACCAATTCCAACCTGATATTTTCCTGCTTAAGTCTGCGGGTATAGAGCTTGATAATGATATAAATCAGGAGAGCGGCAAGAATAAAGTAGACCGCATAGGCCAGGAAACTTGCATACCATGGGGTGAGAATAGTAAAGGACCAGTTGGAGGGAAGGCTCTCCATGCCATACACATTCCTGGCCTTTACGATCATGGTATAGGTGCCCCAATGCAGGTTGGTAAACTCCCTGAAAGGAACCTTACTCCAGGAGGACCATTCATTCTCAAATCCCAGCAACTGATAGCTGTATTCCATCTCTTCCTCCTGTTCAAAGAAGGGAGCGGCCCATTTGAACCGGATGTGATTGAACCTGTAGTTGATCTGCGGTTCGGTACCTGGTTCCTGGGAATCACTTAACCTGTATGATCCATCCCGGCTCACCCTGAAGTTTGCACCCATAAAAATAACCGAATCACTTCCCAGGGTTACATTCCGGATCAATGTGTGGAACTGAACGGTATCTTTTCGAGAGTACCCTTTGTCAAATTGGTAGAGCTTGTTTGATTTTCCAAACCAGACATCTCCCTCAGGATCAGTGTAGAAAACATCCACAGATGTATTCTCGAGCCGCTGAAATGATTTTTCCTGGATTACCTGGAGTACCCCATCTGTTTTGCTGGCCACCAGTTCGGTCCACTCTCCGGCACAGTTTTCAAAAGAGAACCAGAAGTCACCATCAAGATCCTTGTGAAATGCCATCACCAGATTTTCACCCGGAGGCAGGACACTGTTATAGAAGGTATCCCTGTAGAAGGTATCCCTGAAGAAGTTATACCTGTAAAAACCGTTCCGGGTTCCCAGCAGCACTTCGTCCGTTTCAGGATCGAGGAATACATGGTTGTTATCGTTGGAAGGCAAACCATACTTATGGTCCAAAAACTTTGCTGTTGCCTGGGCAGGAGGCTCCAAATCGATTCGGGTCACCATAAATTCTGAACTGCCCCAGAAGTAACCATATTTATCAATACATTTCTTCTGTAGAATCTCATCATCGGGAAGCCTGCTTATCCGCATAAACTCCTCCCATCTGCCCCGCGAATACTCCAATCCAACCAACTGACTCTTTCCGGCATATAACCTGTTCTGATGTTTGGGATCCTGCAGCAGGAACCAGCCGGAATACTCCCCACTACCGGGTTCCTCTTTAGATGGAGTTACAATCAGGTCCTCCATCCTGGTGACATGCATTTGCTGGTCCACCACATAGATTCCATTCTCTGAGGAGGCCAGCAGAAAAGATCTGCGGGCCGAAGGGGTGAAGAGAAAAAGCTGGCGAATAATTTCACCGCCGATCACAGGTACCTCGATAAATGATGTCCCGGTGGATGTTGAACTTTTGTAATATAGTCCCCCGAATGTGGAGATAAACAACCGGCCATTGAACTGTTTGACATCGGTAATAAAGCCTTTAAAACCAGACATTTCGGTAAATACCCGGAAAGGATTTGAAGGTTCCAGCTTACTGACCCCCATAAAATTGGGAATCCATAACAGACCCGGTGCCTCCTTTTGATCGTTATAGTAGACAGAAGGCACCTGTTCATCAATCAATCCTTCGTTTTCATTGATTATCTCACGGGCCTGACCCTCCCTGGTAAGGATGACCACACCGCTGTTCAGGGTCGATACCACAAAATCGTCCTGAAATGGCCGGATGTCAGTGATATTACCCTCAATGAGCAAGTCATCCAGCTCCGGTTCGGCAAAATTTCTCTCAATGCTGCCCGATTGAGGATTATAGAGGTAAAGCCCATAAAAAAAGGTGCCCATAAGGATCCGGGTTTCATCAAACTGCACCATCCCGGTAATGGTCATCTCTTTGAAGTAGTCCCCGCCTGGCATTTCAATAAGCCTGCCATCCTGGAACTTCATTAATCCCTTATCTAAATTGGAGACATAGAGGGTACCTTCCACCAGGAAGGAGTAGAGCGAATTCTCTGCTGTTTGCAGGATGTTTAACTGTTCACTGGAGGTGTCATAGATAAAGATATAGTTGAAGGAGCAGAAATAGACCTTCCCCTGGTGAAAATAGGTTCTCCTTACACCCCAAAAGGAGTATAGATTCTGATCGAGGGTGTCGGAGATGGACCTGTATTGCATCTCTCCATGTCTGTCCGGAGCCAGGAATCCAAATTCAGAGACAGCCCCCACATAGACCACTCCATCGTCGCTAGTTACCATGGAGAGGATCATGGGATCTTTAGGGACCAGGATTCTGCGCCACTCCACACCATCGTACTCCAGGACCCCTTTGTCGTTGTTTCCCACATAGATGATGCCGCGCGAATCCTGTGTGATGCACCAGTTTTGTTCGCTCCCCTTTGTGATGGCGTGTTGATAGTTGGTTACTATGGGGACCCCATTCCTGTTGGGCTGCGCAAACAGGATGTTTGTTGCCGGAAAGCAGAGAAGAAAAGCAAAAAGCAGGGATCGCTGGCCCATATAAGTAACTTTACCTTTTAAATTTAATTAAATCTTTTTTCCCACACCTATTTCAGCAGGCGCAGATCAAAGATGCCACCTTTTACAATATAACAGGGAGAGCCACACTCTTCATTGGCATTATATAGATGCATATCATCGGCATCAAAAGCCTCAATGACCCGGTTTCCCGATCGATACGTGGCACGGACCGTGTAGTTGGCGTCTATCTTTGAATAGAGATAAAACTCCTCATTAGTAGCGGTATCCTGCCAGTCGATCACACCCTCTTCATAGCTTCCCCGGTAAAATGTGAGGGGTACCGAATCATTTTCAGCATCAATGGTAAGGTAGATGATCAGGTTTGCGCTATCGGGTGCATAACCATAGCAATCTTCGCAATCCACCGACAGCATCCAGTCTTCCGGTTCACATGCCGTAAATTTACCTGAAACCAGCACCAGGAGTGCAACTGCAAATAGTTTAGTATGAAATCTCTTTCCGGACATTTTCATTACTCTGGTTTGTGATTCTGATGAACAGTGTAATATTTGTCTTCCATGCCCCTTCAAGGAGTGTTCCAAATGTATAACGTTCGGCTCCTGCTTTTATTCCGGCAATATCCCCCTTCAGGTAGAGGCCGGCCGACAGGGCCAGAGAGTAGTTAACTTTCGGATGGTCGGTGACACCCCTGAAGCTTGGCATGGAGAGCATTCCATAGAGTCCGCCATAGGCACCATATTCTATGCCCGATTGGTCGTGCAGGATTGAAAAATTCTTTCCCCCTCCAAGGGTCCACACCCACCGTGACTCCCTGTATTGGTGTGTCAGCAGTTCTTCTACTTCAATCTGCACCTTCCTGTAAACGGGGCGAAAGTCGATACCGGTTTCAGCAAAAAAACCGAACTTACGATCCACCAGCGAGATCCGGACCTGCATCATATGTTCGTTGCCTCTGAAAGAGTTGCCCCACCCCAGATTGAACTCTGAAAACCGGGGTCCGGGAGAGGGGGAGGCTCCGGCTGTTTTTAAAAGCGTGAGAATCTTTGTTTCGCCCTGCTGACGGGCAAGATCATACAGATTTTCGCCAGATTTAATGAGATGATTTACATTGGCACCGCTATCTATCAGTAGTTTGGCAATTGTGTCTTGCCCACTGAGAACGGCGTGAGCCAGGGGGGTATAATTCTGTTTGTTGACCCTTTCCAGTGCTGCTCCTTTTTCAAGCAGTAAGCGGGTTATCCTGAGCTCTCCCTGTTGAGCGGCAATCATAAGGGGCGTATTGTTCTGCTTGTCGGGACCATCCGGATCGAGCCCGTTCTGCAACAGTATATCGGCTGTCTCAATGTGACCGAAGTAGACAGCTGTCATCAGGGCCCTGTTGCCATCTTTGTCACTGATGGTGTCTGAGGCACCATAGAAGAGAAGCAGGTCAGCTATTTCATAGTTATTTAGAGCTGCCGCATATAGCAAGGCAGATCCCTGGTAACTGTCACGATGATCCGGGTCGGCCCCTTTTTCCAGAAGGAAGTATGTCACATCAAAGTGACCGTTGAGCACTGCAATCAGCAGGGGAGTGGTCTCCTCCATATAGGTTAATTCCGGGTCGGCACCATTCAGAACCAGTAGTTTGACCAGGAGCGCATCGCCGCTTTCTGCAGCAAACATCAGAGCGGTCATTCCCCCTTCCGCTTTTGCATTGGGATCGGCCCCCCGCTTAAGAAGCATCAGTACCGCATCAGGATTCACCTTCAAAACCGATTCAACCAGGTTCCAATCGTCCTCTCCCGCTCTGAAATATGAGGTGTCCACTATCTCTCCCATCACTTCATCCTGGGCAAACATATCAGGGCCAGAAAGAGCAGCCAAAAGACCTCCTGTCAGCAAAAAGATGCTTATCCTGATGATTGCTCTTCTATCCACCTTTTCGTTTTACTTTAAATCCTTTATCCTGTAGCAAAGTGATCACCCGGTCTCTGAAATCACCCTGGATCAGTATGTTGTTATCTCCCACTGATCCTCCCACGCCGCAGCTGCTTTTTAACTCTTTGGCCAGACTTTTTAGATCATCTGTGGTCCCTTTAAAACCTTCTACCAGGGTGACCTTCTTCCCTTTACGGTTTTTTTTATCAAGGCTCACATAAAGCTGCTGTTGTTGAGGTGAAACGGTTTCCGTCTCCTCCTGCTCTCCCGATTCATATTGAAAATCCGGGTTGGTTGAATAGACCATTCCCAGCCGTTTCTTCCAGTCATTATCCATAGCTTCTAATAATTGTAGCATAAATATCTGAAATAATTTCCATAATCTGGATGGCCAATCCTAAAACCCTTATACCATGTGATTGATCCTGAATTAGTTGCCCAGTTCCAGCTGGTTACGCACCAGGTTGAAATAGTACCCTTTCTTTGCTATCAGGGCATTGTGCTTGCCCTCCTCTACGATCTTGCCCCTTTCAAGTACAATAATCTGGTCCGCATTTTTTACGGTGCTCAGGCGGTGTGCTATAATCAGCACTGTTTTACCCATGAAAACCATTTGAAGGTTATCCATAATACGCCTCTCATTATTGGCATCCAGAGCACTGGTGCCTTCGTCAAGGAAAAGGAATTCAGGATTTTTGTAGATGGCTCTTGCAATAAGGATCCGTTGTTCCTCTCCTCCGCTGAGGGTGAGACCCTCCTGTCCGATCACTGTATTGTAACCCAGTGGCAGCTGGTCGATAAAATCGTCCATACACGCCATCTTTGCAGCATATAACAGCTGGTCGGCTTTTATCTCATGTTCGCCAAGTGCTATATTCCTGGCAATGGTGTCGGAGAAGATATAACCATCCTGCATCACCACACCGCACTGGCTTCTCCACAGATCGGGCGACATCATCTGTATGTTCATATCGCCCGCTCTGATATCTCCTTTTGCGGGTGGGTAGAATCCCAGCAATAACTTAAGCAGCGTTGTTTTTCCACTACCACTGATACCAACCAGCGCTGTAACTGTATCCTTTTTCAGTGTCAGGTTGATACCCTCCAACACATTTCGTCGAATAGCGCCAGGATATGTGAAATCCAGATTATTTACCACCAGCTTCTCTATGGCAGGAAGTACTGTTACACCTGTTTCACGCTGATACTCATCTTCGGAGTCGTGTATTTCTCCCAATCGCTCCAGGCTGATTTTGGCATCCTGAGCCCTGTGAAAGAAGGAGATCATCTGTTCGATGGGACCATTTAATTGGCCCAGTATATAGCTGATTGCCAGTAGTGTACCAAGAGTCAGATTGCCATTCAGCACTGCGATGGCTGCGGTCACATTGATCAGGATGTTTTTGGTTTCATTAATAAATACGCCCCCTGCTTCCTGATACTGGTTGAGGGAGAGCGATTTCATATTGACCTTGAAGAGACCTGCCTGGATATCCTTCCACTCCCACTGACTGGATCGCTCTGCATTGTTCAGTTTGATCTCCCTGATCCCGTGAATGATCTGAATCAGTTTGCTCTGATTTTCGGCCATTTTTGAAAAGTACTTCTGATCCAGCGTTCTTCTACGCTTCATAAAGATGAAGATCCATATGAAATAGAGCAGGCCGCCTGCAAGGAAGATCAGCAGAATCTTCAGGCTGTAGATTGCCAGGATGATGGCAAATACTACCAGGTTGACCATGGAGAAGAGGATGGTGAGCGAAGAGGTGGTCATAAATGTTTCGATCCTGCGGTGGTCGCCTATACGCTGCAGGATATCACCGGTGAGTTTGGTGTCGAAGAATCCCACAGGGAGCTTCATTAGTTTTGAGAGGAAATCGGAAATAAGTGCAATATTGACACGTGCACTCAGGTGAAGCAGGATCCATCTGCGGATAAAGTCAATCCCCATCTGGGAGATGATCAGCACAAACTGGAAAAGCAGCACCAGGTAGATAAAGGGAAGATCCTGGTTGGTGATCCCGAAATCGACTATGGACTGGAACAGAAAAGGGAGCAGGAACTGGATAATGCTTCCAATGATCAAACCCAGCAGGAGGTGGTATACATAGCGCCGGTAAGGAGCCAGGTACCGGAACAGGTACCTGAAACCGGTTTTCTTTATGGGCTCGTCTTCCTGGTTCAGAAAGTCGGGTGTGGGTTGAAGCAGCAGGGCGGATCCTTTGGCTTCTCCCTCCTGGCGGGTACTGATCCAGCCCTTCAGGAACTCCTCTTTCGTGTAGACGGCCTGTCCAAATGCAGGATCGGACACATATACCTTATCCTTGCGGATCTTATATACCACCACAAAATGCTTCTGCTGCCAGTGAACAATCACCGGCAGCGGTGCCTCCTCCTGAAGACGTTCCCATGTGAGAGAGACGCCCATGGTCTGCATCCCAATCTCCTCTGCGCCCCTGGCGATACCAAGCATCGATACTCCCTCTCTGGTGAGGTGTGATTTCTCCCTGAGTGTTTGAAGGGTAAAATGTTTGCCGTAATGACGGGCCACCATTCTCAGACAGGTGGGTCCGCAGTCCATGGCATCAAGTTGCTTGTAGAAAGGGAATGAGGGCATACACAGGATTGCTTATGCCCCTAAATTAAGAATTATTTTAACAATACCTTTTCCAATTTGATGGCATCGGATTGGTAGGGTCCGTGCTGTTCAGTTAAAGGATGGATCTTCTCCAGGGCCGCTTCCCGACTGCCCGATTTCAGGTGAGCCAGGGCGATGTACCAGGTAATGGCCTGGTCTGGAAGATCCATGCTATCGGGTTCGTTAACCACGATCATACCCATGACCTCATCCTGACGGTCCAGTTCAATGGCCGACAACAGGTAATAAAGCTGGAGCTGTCTATTCTCCCTCTCTTCAGAGATCCGGTCCGAGAGCAGTTTCATGGATCGCTGGTAATTCCCTTGGCGGTAATGCAGGATTCCGGGTTCAGACTCTCCCCGTGTATCCTGGTAGTACGCAAGCACTACCGGGTCCCTGGCAGGATCATAATACCTGGCGAGTACTCTTTCGTTCCCGGGATGGCTCAAAAGAGTGGAGAGGATGATGGCAAGAGCGCATGCTGCCGCCATAGGGATATACCACCGGGTCCGCAACCACATTTTTCGGGGTTCCGTTAACGGAAGTTCGTGGCTCATGGCCTTTTGCAGTTTTGTCCGGAAAACCTCTTCGTCGCGTTTCTGCAGCTGATCACGGATCAAGTCATATGCTGCCGATTGTTGCTCAAACTCTCTCTTTAGCTCGCCATTGGATTCCAGCTCCTTTTCGAAGGAGGAGGCCTCTTCCCGGCTGAGGTCGCCCGACAAATATTTAATAATAAGATCAACGTAGCTCATTTTTCAGTCGTTTAAATAGGGGGTCGTTCACAATCCTCTTTATCAGGCTTTTTTTGCATCTGTATTTTCTGTCTGCCGTGTGGTGAAGATCCTTGTAATTCATTGCAATACGGATATCTTCCACACTAAAATTGTTGAAATACATAGAGAGGATCTTCTGGCAATCCTTACTTAGCTCCTCAAAATGTTTATTGAACAGATTGGTCAGGTGATTCTGAAGCAAGGGGTCATCGGCAGCTCCGGGATCATTTACCACAAGAGGTTGTTGTCGCAGTTTCTCGGCTCGCTGCAGATACTTTTTGCGCTCCTGCATCCAGATATTCTTGCAGATGGCGTAGAGGTAGGTTCCAAATTTACAGCTTAACTCCAGCTCGTCCGATTTGATGCGGTTGTATACAATGATCATTGCATCCTGGAATATATCCCTGGCCTGCTCCCTCGATCCCTGGTTGTGGATAATGTATCCTTCAATGATGGGATAGTAGGTTTCATACACATGCCGGAGGAGAGGCGAATCGTGGTTTCTGATTCCTTTGATCAAATCGTTATTGGAAGGGAGTTTCATTATTCAGAATCAAAAAAAGGCAGGTGATTTTTGATCACCTGCCAGGATAGTAATAGTTTTAGTTAGCAAGTAGAAAAGAGAAATGCCTTTTCCAATTTTACTACATGCAAATTTATTTGATTTACGCTGTAACACCGGTTAATAATTATGTTTTATAACACATATACTGGTTGATGTGGTCACCGGCATTCATATCAGCGTCTTATCCTCACTTTTTTTTCTTTTTATTAAAATGGAAGGTTTGAGAGATCCACATTGCCACCTGAGAGGATCACTCCAACTTTTCTCTTTTTGAGTTCACCGCTGTTCCTGAAGATGGCTGCCACAGCCACAGCACTGGAGGGCTCAATGACGATTTTCATTCGTTCCCAGATGAACTTCATGGCCTCAATAATCTCATTCTCCTCCACCCTGATGATTTTGCTGACAAGCTTTTGGATGATGGGGAAATTCTGATCGCCCAGCTGCGTTTTTAGTCCGTCTGCAATGGTTTTTGGATTGATACTGGGTTGTATCTTTCCGGTTTTCAGGGAGAGGTATGCATCATCGGCACCAAATGGTTCAGCACCTATGGTTTCGATATAGTAGTGGAGATGGTTGACTGCCAGTGCCGTACCAGCCAGGAGTCCTCCTCCGCCCACAGGGGCAATCACAACATCGAGCTGCTCCACCTTTTTTGCAAGCTCCATCACGGCAGTTGAGTGGCCCAGAATAACATTCATATCGTTGGATGGATGGATAAAAGTTGCACCCAGTTTTTTCTGATGAATCTGCATGGTCGATTCCCTGCTCTTCAGGGTGGCTTCACATTCAATGATCTGGGCGCCATATCCTGCTACGGCATTTCGTTTAACAGCCGGAGCGTTAGAGGGCATTATAATATATGCCTTGGTATTGAGCGCACTGGCAGCCAGGGCGAGTGCAGCTGCAAAATTGCCCGAAGAGTGGGTGATGACTCCGCGGGCGCGCTCATCCTCCGACAGCTGAAGAATAGCATTGACTGCCCCCCTGATCTTAAAGGAGCCTCCCCGCTGGAAGTTTTCACATTTAAAATAGACAGTAGCATTAAGCATCCCATCGATGGTGGAGGAGGTAAGCACCGGGGTATTGTGTACATAGGGCGCGATTCTTTTAACGGCCACCTGTACATCTTTAAGAGCAGGTATCATAGCAACACAATTTAGTAAACAAATACCAATATCTATAAATATATGGTACTTTAAGGAAAAAGTAAAGGATTACCTTCCAAAGCGATACCTGATGGAGAGACCAAAATCGAGCAAATCGGGTTCAAAAATAGCGTAGATATTGAGCATTGGTTTCCAGTCGAGACTAAAATTCAGCGGCAGGTCCCTGAGTGTATACTCGATACCTGCCACAGCTGCCACTCCCAGTGAGAACTCCTCTTTCCAGTCTCCTCCGAAGGCACCACCACCCAGGTAGATGAGTGCTCTCTTATTTTTGAATGGCTCCAGGTGGTACTCATAGAGAGCAGAGAGGTTTAAGCCATTCCGGTTGAAAAGGATATCAGCTTCGATGGCCCACATTTGGTGCAGTCTGAATCCTTTATAGCTGATACCACTGGAGTAGCCGGCACGTATACCGGCAGCGTGATTATAGGGCTGTGCTTTCAGCTCCGCCTGCCATGTGGCCAAACAGAGCATCACTGCCAGTATAATCATATATCCGGTTTTCGGTCCCTTCATCTTTTTTCTATATCAATTGGTTTTTCCACTCTGCCTCCGCTTACCTCGAAAACGGTTTCGGTATAAGAGGGGATTTTGAGTCCGGATGGAAGATAGTTGCTCTTCAGAATGGTGGTTTCGATCATTACCCTCTGACGCGAGATGCACCGTTTCAGCCATCCTGTTTCCAGGTCCATCTGGAAATCATAAGTCTGGCTTCCCGAAACAGTCGATTTCACCTCTCCCATACCGGTGGTTTCATAAAACTCTTTCATGGCATTCAGCATGCCCAGTCCCTGAATCACTATGATGTCGTCTGTTGATTTAGTCAGGTAATAGCGGTTGACCATCTTCACCGCCTTGGTGTTAAAATAGTAAGTGATGTCGTTGGTCCAGTTGGTCATGGGATGAATAACCGGGTAGATCCATACAAACAGGTTATAGAGGCTTTTGAATGCATCCGGACCATATGCCTCCTCCAGTGTCTTTAATATGACCTGTTGTTTTGTGGTGTCGGCAACGGGAGCTGAAGCCAGTAGTGCAAAAATATCGTCTAAACCCTCAAGGCTCACCAGTTCGCCCCGTGGAGTCATCACCAGATGAAAAACGGATTGCTCCAGCATATCCACCATCTCTGTGAGCATCAGGTTTTTCCCCGATGCGGAACTAATATCTATATCCATCCGGGGTGCCAGCATGGAGATCAACAGCTCCCTGTACCGAACGCTCATATGAATCTGATTGGCACTGTCGATAGAATCCACACTGAATTCTAACCTGGTCAGGTTGTAGAAGGAGATCTCCTCACTGTCGATTGATTCGGAGTGGGTGTTCTGCTGCAGGTCTGTCTCCAGGTAATAGGTTTCACCCGGTTGCAGCCTGTAGGAGAGTGCGGGCTCCTGTGCCTGCATGCTACCCGCCTGATTCAGCAATACCGCAAGAGCAACGATTATAAATGAGCTTTTCATGTGGTGGATAAAAGTAGCAATTATTGTCAGAATTCATTTTGTTATTCAAATAACAATATATACATTTGTGCTCGCTGAGAAGTTGGCTTTTCCGGCTTTGAGGCACCATTATTCATCTGATCCGGAGGAAGATCTGAAGGTAAAGAGTTCAATCTGAACATGTTTCTTTATTGCTTCCAAAGGCTCGTAAATCGAAAATAAATGATCTACGATCCGCAGGTTTATGCCATTGAAGATAGAGCGATGGTCCCTTTTATTTCTGAAAAGGAGATCGAGAAGACCTTAAAAGGGGCACAACCCACCAGAGAACTGGTGCGCGAAATTATTGCCAAATCATTAAACAAGAAGCGGTTGACTATGGAGGAGACTGCTCTGCTGGTTAATGCAACGGACCCGGAACTTGTAGAGGAGATCAAGGCGGGTGCCAGGAAGCTGAAGGAGCAGGTGTACGGGAAGCGGATTGTACTGTTTGCTCCCCTCTATGTGGGGAACCTCTGCATCAACAACTGTGAGTATTGTGGTTTCCGAGCCTCCAACAAAAGCCAGAAACGCACTACGCTGACCCATCAGGAACTGATTTCGGAGGTGGAGATGCTGGAAGATATGGGACAGAAAAGGCTGATCCTGGTTTATGGTGAACACCCCAAATATACCCCCGAGTTTATTGCCGATACTGTACAAACTGTCTACAAGGTGAAGAAGGGGAACGGGGAGATTCGCCGTGTCAATATCAATGCGGCACCCCTCGATATCCAGGGATTCAAAACTGTGCTGGATGCCGGGATAGGCACCTACCAGGTCTTCCAGGAGACCTACCATCGTGGTGCCTACTCCATATATCATACAGGGGGAGTGAAGAGGGATTATGACTGGAGGATATCTGCGCTGGACCGCGCCCAGGAGGCAGGTATTGATGATGTGGGGATCGGGGCACTGTTTGGATTGTATGACTGGCGTTTTGAGGTGCTGGGACTGATCCGGCATGTGAACCACCTGGAGGCGGTTTACAATGTGGGTCCACATACCATCTCTTTTCCAAGGCTCCAAAAGGCTTCCAATGTAAAATATGACCAGAAGTGGATCGTTAGTGATGCGGACTTCACCCGCATGGTGGCCATACTACGGCTTGCAGTTCCATATACCGGCCTGATCCTGACGGCCCGTGAGCCGGCT
>JAGLTY010000060.1 GCA_023135025.1 Bacteroidales bacterium
GATCTTTCCACAGAACAAACATGGCATTGGGATTCTCCTCAAATCCGGGAAGCAAAGCCAGGGGTGTTCCCTGCCGGTTTACCGCAACCGGTGTGGAACCGGTGGTATCCACAGAGATGCCCACCACATTTTGTGCTACCCCGGGCTCACACTGCTCCAGTGCCCCTACAATGGAAACCTCCAGTCCCTCCAGGTAATCCAGGGGATGCTGCCGGAACCGGTTACCGGAGGGATCACAATATTTTCCCTCTTTCCAACGGGGATAATCAAACACATGGGTTCCCATCTCCCTGCCGGTCCGGGTATCCACAACAAGCGCACGTACCGAATCGGTACCGTAATCTACTCCAATAGTATAACTCATCATCAAAAGTTTAAAGATTCTTCTTATCCTGGCCGTAATAAGCACCCTTTCCGTGCTTTCTCTGGTAGTGCCTGTCCAGGAGATACTGCTCCAGTGGCTTATGGTTCCCAAGCAGCTCGGTGTGAAAGGCCATCCTGGCCACCTCCTCCAGTACCACAGCATGGTGTACTGCCTCAAATCCATCCTTCCCCCAGGTAAAGGGGCCATGGCCATGAACCAAAACCGACGGCATGCTATCAGGATCCAGTTTTTTAAGGGTTTCAACAATCACCCTGCCGGTATTCAGCTCGTAATCACCCTTCACCTCCTCTCGTGTCAGTGCCCTGGAGCAGGGAACTGCCCCGTAGAAATAGTCGGCATGAGTGGTCCCGTATACCGGGATCGACTTGCCGGCCTGGGCCCAGGAGGTGGCCCAGGGGGAGTGGGTATGCACCACTCCGCCAATACCTTTGAAACTTCTGTAAAGCTCCAGGTGGGTGGGTGCATCGGAAGAGGGCTTCAGATCGCCCTCCAGCTGCTTCCCGATTGGATCCAGCACCACCATCTGTTCCGCTCTCATCCGGTCATAGGGAATTCCTGATGGTTTAATCACTATATATCCTGTTTCGGGATCGCGCTCGCTGGCGTTTCCCCAGGTAAACACTACAAGCTGGTGGCTGACCAGTGCCAGGTTGGCCTCCAGCACCTTCTCCTTCAGTTTCTCAAGCATATCATACTCC
Organism: Bacteroidales bacterium; assembly: GCA_023135025.1. Taxonomy (GTDB): domain Bacteria; phylum Bacteroidota; class Bacteroidia; order Bacteroidales. Next base: position 1,084 of record JAGLTY010000060.1, read on the forward strand.
TTTTGCCAGGTGATAGTAAAGATCGTTCCATCGAAGCTCCTTTTTAAAGGAGGAGAGGGTGGTTTCGTTGTCGATGAGCAGGTACTCAATGCCTGCAATCTCTGAAAAATCCTCCAGGTGTTCCGCAGTCACGGCCATGCTGAATCCGGTATGGTGGGCCCCACCTGCCAGGATCCATGCACCGGCTGCCACCTCCAGGTTGGGTTCGGGTTGCCATACCACCCTGGCCACAGGCAGGTTGGGCAGAGGCGCATCGGCCGGTACTACCTTGCAGGGATTTACCAGCATTCTGAAACGGTTTCCCATATCCATCAGGGAAGCATTCACTCCGGGTCCCGATGCCACATCAAAGACCAGTCGGGCAGGATCGGCTTTCCCACCAATTCCCAGGGGATGAACCTCCAGTCCCGCTTTCCCAGTTGAAATGGAGGGACAGACCTCCAGCATATGGGCCCCCAGCACCTTCATTCCGTCGGGATGGAGATGATAGGTATAATCCTCCATGAAAGAGGTTCCCCCTTCCAAACCAAGTGCCATCACCTTCATGGCCCACACCAGTGCAGCGGTCTTCCAGTCGCCTTCAGCACCAAATCCATAACCTTCAGCCATCAGACGCTGTACCGCCAGGCCAGGCAGTTGCTTCAAACCATGCAGATCCTCAAAGGTGGTTGTAAAAGCAGAAAAACCACCCTCTTCAAGAAAGTTGCGCATGCCCTTTTCTATACGGGCCGCCTCCTTCAGCGAATCCCTCAGACTCCCCCCCTCCTTTGCCTGAGAAGAGACCTGATAATCTGCTTCATAGAGTTGAAGCAGATCGCGGATCTCACTATCGGATACCTCATTCACCCTGGCTGCCAGGTCGCCCACGCCATAGCCGGAAACACTGTAACCAAACTGGATCTGTGCCGATACCTTGTTCCCTTCGGTTACCGCCACCTCCCGCATGTTATCGCCAAAACGTGCCACCTTTCCTCCCTGCCAGTCGTGCCATGCCGCCGCCGCCCTGAGCCAGACACCCGTTTTGCGTTGCACCTCCACGGTGGACCAGTGCCCCACCACTACTTTGCGTTCGATACGTAGTCGCGAACCGATAAATCCAAACTCCCTGCCTCCGTGGGCCGACTGGTTCAGATTCATAAAATCCATATCGATGGAGTCCCAGGGAATATCGCGGTTGAACTGTGTATGGAGATGCAAAAACGGTTTCGACAACGATTTCAGTCCCCCGATCCACATCCTGGCTGGCGAGAAGGTGTGCATCCAGGTGATCAATCCAATGCAATTCTCCGCATTGTTGGCCTCCCGGCAGATCGCCAGGATCGCTTCCGGTGTGGTAAGCACAGGTTTAAACACAATTTTTACCGGTATCTCACTGCTGCGATCCAGTGCCACAGCAATCTCCCGTGAATCGTGGTCCACCCTCTTCAGTGTCTCTTCTCCATAGAGGTGCTGACTACCTGTCACAAACCACGCCTCCAGCGTTTTCAAATCTTTTATCATAAAAACTATTTTTACATTGTGAAGTTGTATCCTCCCTCCACCAGCTTTCTGTATTTTTTCTGATCGAACCTGTAAAGAAACGCACCCTTTCGGGAGCTGGTTTTGTCCTTCGCATCCAGTTTGATCAGCACATCCATGGCCAGAATCTTCTTTCGAAAGTTCCGTTTGTCCAGTTCAGCCTGGTAGATTGCCTCATAGAGTGCCTGAAGCTGGGGCATGGTGAACTCCCGTGGGAGCAGTTCAAACCCGATGGGTTGTGAGGCGGCCCTTCTCTTCAGGCGTCTCAGCCCCTTCTCTACCATTTGGCTATGATCCATGATCAAAGGCGGAAGATCCTTTAAACCTACCCAGGTGGCCCCGTACTGACTGGAGGTGGCCTCTGTAAACTCCTTTGCCGGGATCAGAGCATAATAGGCCACCGAAATCACCCGACCCGCAGGATCCCTCTCCACCTCCCCGTAACTCTGTAGCTCCTCCATATAGACTTTATCCAGACCGGTGAGTTCAAACAGTATCCGGTTGGCAGCCGCATCCAGGCTTTCACCCTTCTGAACAAACCCCCCGAAGAGTGACCACTCTCCTTTAGCCGGCTCAAACTGCCTCTTATGAATTAAAAGTTTCAGTTCACCCTGATCAAAACCAAAAATGATGCTATCCACCGCCACATGAAATGTGGGATGCTCACTGTAATATTGTTTCTCTTTGCTCATAAACAAATCCCTTCTTTACCAGAAATAGATATAGAAAGCGATAATAAAGGCAATGATAATAACCGAATGGACCGCATCCCAATTGCTCCAGCTTGCCCTTGTGATGGCCCGCTGTTCCGCTGTGGCCGATCCGAAATAGAGTCCCTGGATCTTTGCAGGATCCATCCGTTTGGTAAAGAAACTGACGATTATCATCAATAAAATCACGATCGCAAACAGAGCAATCTCATAGTGCAACCAGTTGGGAGCCACAATCAGCTCGTAGATATAGCCATCCGACACTGTATCGCCGAAATAGATATTGAGACCCAGCCGCAGCATCCCCAGTGTAAATCCAACCACCAATCCGATGAAGCCGGCCGATGGAGTGGTCCGCTTGGAGATAACCCCCAGCAGGAAAACTGCAGCAATCCCGGGAGCCAGCAGCGACTGTACATCCTGAAGATATTCATAGAGTACCTTCCCGATACCTTTCATCACCGGGATCCAGAGGATACCCAGCACAACGATCACCACGGTGGCAATTCTCCCCACCATTACATAGTGTTTCTCGGATGCATTCGGTCTGATCTTCTGATAAAAATCGACCGTAAAAAGCATGGAGGAGGAGTTAAACAGGGAAGCCAGGGAGCTCATCAGTGCCGCCAGGATTCCTCCCACTACAATTCCTGTAAAACCTTTAGGCAACAGCTCCTTCACCAGGGTGGAGAAGGCTGCATCGTTGGTGTCAAAATCCATGGTCCCCTGCTGCTTCAGTGCAAAAGCAATCATCCCGGGAATCAGGAAGAGGAAGACTGGGGTCAGTTTCAGGTAGGCCCCGAAGATGGTCCCCCGTCGGGCCTGTGTCTGGTCCCTTCCAGAGAGCACCCGCTGTACAATAAACTGGTCGGTGCACCAGTACCAGAACCCGATGATGGCTGAGCCCAGGATCACCCCGGTCCACGGAAAGTTGGGATCATTTGGCGATCGCATCAGGTTGGCCATGCTATCAGAAGTGGAACGGTAAATCACCTCACCGGCATCGTTCAGGTAAGTCACATCGGTGGCTCTGACAATCTCCATCAGATTGCCCCACCCCCCCAACTGCGTCAGTCCGATTACCAGGATGGCAATGGAGCCCGTCAGCAAAATGGGTGTCTGCAACAGCGATGTATAAAGCACCGCCTTCATCCCTCCAAATACCGTATAGAGCCCGGTCAACACCACCAATCCGATGGCACTGATCCAGAAGAAGTCGATCTGCTGGTTAAAGAGGGTCACATACTCAATATTGAATACATCCTTAAACACCACCCCTCCCGCATAGACAGTAACTGCTACCTTGGTGAGGATGTAACTTACAATCGAAATGATGGAGAGAAAAGAGCGTGATTTTGCATTGTATCGCCTCTCCAGAAACTCCGGCATGGTAAATACACCACTTCTTGCATAAAATGGAACAAAGAGCCAGCCCAGCAGAAGGATCAACCATCCATGCATCTCCCAGTGGGCCATGGCCATTCCACTTTCAGCCCCCGCACCTGCCAGTCCAACCAGGTGTTCCGATCCGATATTAGAGGCGAAGATGGATGCCCCGATGGCAATCCAGGTGGCATCCCTGCCCGCCAGGAAGTAGTCAGAAGTGTCCTTGTCCTTTTTTCTGAGTGTCCAGAAAATGATCCCTATCAATGTAACGCAGAAGAGTCCAAGAATAATCCAGTCAATTGTGGCCATGATAAAAGGTTAGAGAGTTAATAAGTTAATGGGTTAAAAAAACTTAAGTGTAAGTATAACACTTATGTGAGGATAATTCAAGGGAGTAGAATAATTTAGAATGAATCCTTAGATGTTTGTTTTTATTTTTAGTGTTTCTTAGCTGACACCTAACAACTCTTTTCACATGCATACTTCATTTTCGCTGGGTACAATCGACTGGACCATTATCCTGATCTATTTCATTTTTGTTCTGGGAATAGGCTGGGCCCTGAAGAGATACATGAAAGATTCAACGGCCTTCCTGGAGGCGGGCAGGTCCCTGCCGGCCTGGGTGACCGGGCTGGCCTTTATATCGGCCAACCTGGGTGCCATTGAGATGATCGGAATGGCCGCCTCGGGAGCCAAGTACGGAATGATGACAATCCACTTTTACTGGATTGGGGCCATTCCGGCCATGATCTTCCTGGCCATCTTTATGATGCCGTTTTACTATGGTTCCAAGGCACGCTCGGTACCCGAATACCTGAAACTGAGGTTTGATGAAAAAACCAGGGGGTTCAACGCTTTTGCCTTTGCCATCATGACGGTCTTCTCTTCGGGAATCTCCATGTATGCTCTGGCGCTGCTGGCCCAGGTGATAATGCCGCTGCAGATCGACTGGAACATCATGGGGATCCATATCGGGGAGTTTGACTTCTACCTCATGGTATCTGCGGTCATCGTACTGGTCTATATGGTGCTCGGGGGACTCACCTCGGCGATTTACAACGAGGTATTACAGTTCTTTTTGATTGTCATTGGTTTTGCCCCGCTGGTCTTTATCGGCCTGAAAGATATCGGGGGCTGGGAAGGTATCAAGGCCAACCTGCCCGAAAATATGATGCACTCATGGAAGTTTACCGGCAGTGCCGATGCCAACCCGCTGGGTGTTGAGTGGTTCGGGGTAGCCATGGGGCTCGGATTTGTACTCTCCTTTGGATACTGGTGCACCAACTTCCTTGTGGTACAGCGGGCCATGGCCGCCGGCTCCATGTCGGCCGCCCGTAAAACACCCCTGATCGGTGCCATCCCCAAGATGTTCCTGCCTGCCCTGGTGGTGATCCCGGGAATGATTGCGCTGGCACTCTCCAATATCGGGGAGCTGGATATTCCATTAAAAGCCGGAACCGATATCAAGGATTTCGACAAGGTGATCCCGGTACTGCTCATGAGATACATGCCCATGGGGGTGCTGGGACTGGGGATCACCGCCCTGATGGCCTCTTTTATGTCGGGTATGGCCGGAAATGTGTCGGCCTTTAATACCGTATTTACCTACGACATCTACCAGAGTTATATCAGGCCCAAAAAATCGGACAAACACTACCTGAAGGTGGGAAAATGGACCACCGTGGTGGGTGTTCTGGCCAGTATCATGACCGCTTATGTGGCCAGATCCTTTAACAATGTGATGGACTTCCTCCAGCTGATATTTGCCTTTGTGAATGCCCCGCTGTTCGCAGCATTCCTGCTGGGGATGTTCTGGAAGCGCACCACCGGTCACGCTGCCTTCTGGGGACTTATCGGGGGAACAATCTCGGCTGCTGTCCACCATGGATTCTCCCTGCCTGTAGGCGGATCCATAGGTATAAAGGGAGGATTTTTCGGACTGGTTCACACCTACCCCAGCGAGATGGCCCAGAACTTCTGGACCGCCATATACGCCTTCTCAACGGCCCTGATCCTCACCTTTGTTATTACGCTCCTTACAAAGAAACTGAAGACAGATGATGATCTGAAGGGACTGGTCTACTCACTGACCCCAAGGATCAAGGACGACTCCAAATACTGGTATCAGAAACCCGGGGTCCTTGCAGTCATCATTGGTGCAATGGCCATTGTATTAAGTATAATTTTCTGGTAAAAAAACATATTATGGGACTAGATATAAAAATACCTATCGGATTAATGTTCAGCATCTTTGGACTGATCCTTACCATACTGGGACTTGTTACATCTGGTGATAGCGCCATGTATGAGCAATCGCTCGGCTACAACATCAATCTGTTGTCAGGTGTGATAATGCTGTTGTTCGGCGGCTTTATGCTGTTCACCTCCAGTCTGTTCAAAAAGAAGAAGAGCGAAGAGTAGCAATACACTCTTCGTATCATGTATTCGTCAGCTTTAATTCTTCAAAAATGAAGAATTATAGGCGTGCCTCGCACCCTATGCTTCCAATGGAGGAAATAACCTTTTTCTAAATTGGCCTAACCAACCAGCTCATAGTAATTCTACTTTTGGCTGTTTCTGTAACATGGGCCACTTCCTTCGTTAGCAAGAAGACATTGACTTTCAATAGAATTTCACTATTTTTATTGTATTCAGGGATGGTATTTGTATGTAGTTATAAATACCAATACATTATGAAAAAGATAGTTTCAATCTCAGCGCTAATCATTATTGGCTCTGTGACTTATTGTCAGGTTATTAAAGGAACCATCTTTGACTCTGAGACAAAAACAACTATTCCGTATGCAGCAATCTATTTTACTGGAACATTGGTTGGGACAGCTTCAGATCAGGATGGTATCTTCGAGTTAGACATCACAAAATATGCATCAAAGCCATTGACAATAAGAGCTATGGGATATGAGCCTTTTACTCTAAAAGCAATTCCAGCCGATGAGCAGTATACGATTTATTTAATCCCCAGTTCCTTTGAAATAGAAGAAGTTTCAGTTAGCACTAAATCCCTTGTGAGGAGAAGACAAGCACATTTAAGATTGTTTAGAAGAGAGTTTCTTGGTACAACAGGCAATGAAAGAGAATGTAAAATCCTTAATGAAAATGACATTACATTCAATTATGGCTCGGATAAAGACACGGTAAAAGCATATGCATCAAAGCCCATTGTTGTCTACAACGGAGCATTAGGATACGTCATCACTTATTATCTCGATGAATTTGAATATGATAAAGATAGACATGTAGTCACTTTTACGGGGGATATTGTTTTCAACGAGGATTTAGCAATTAAGGATAGAAATAACCAGTCTTACTCCAAGAAAAGAGAACTTGCCTATTATGGATCGTGTATGCACTTTTTCAGAGCACTATGGGCAAATAATCTGAAAGCAACCGGATTTGTAATTATTCATTCTTCAAATAATCAATTAACAGATTCATATAAGTACGCTACTGGAGCAGATAAATTTATCAAATACAAGGATATAGTAATTCAAGACAATAAGAACAACCAATACCTCATGTACTCTGATAATCTGCAAATCTTTTACATGGCGCAGAGTAGTAATATGATATTCCTTAAATCAAAAGTCCTCTTTGAACAAAATGGATTTTTCGAACCTTCAGCAATTCGTTGGGAAGGCGACATGGCGGAGCAGCGCGTTGCAGATATGTTGCCTTACGAATATTTATCAGAGAAATAGCAACCGGACTATAGCACAATAATATATGCTGACCAGTTAATTGGGAGTCAATACAGGATCAGCTGCTATTCTCCTGAATGCCAATCTTTATATCTTGGCCCTTTCCAAACGTATTCTCTGCAGCACCTCTCTTTGTAGTAGTCTGAGCTGGTAAGTAAGGGCATGAGGATGTCAAGAGTATCTCCCAATTCAGAAATTGGGGGTAAAATTGTTGAACTTAGAGCGTTGAAGTATTCATAATAATTTTCATTATTCCATTTGATCCGTGACCATGCCCCATAAGCCAAATAATACTTCGGTGATGCCTCTATGACTTGTTCATCATATTCAATTCTCTGAATGAGCCATTCTGGTAATTCTTCCTCAGGAACCAGATAGTCTTTCCCGCACGATAATAAAAGGAAAGAGATTGAGACAACTATTAAGATTCTTTTCATTGTTGGTTCTGCAATTTCATTTCCAAAGACAAGCTTTTCTTTTTCCACCCGGCAGAGATCACCAGGATGGCTCCTCCCAGGACTGTCAGGGCACCAAACAGGCTGAGCAGGGAGAAGGATTCGGGCGCCATCCAGGGAACCTCCAACCTGGTTAGAATGGCCATGGTAACAAAGGTGATGATGGGATTGAGTGTGATGATCACACTGACCCTGGTGGCCTCGGTAAGTTTAATGGCCATAGCCAGTGAACCATATGCCAGGACCGTAT
>JAGLTY010000061.1 GCA_023135025.1 Bacteroidales bacterium
CGAATAGTTCAGATCAGCACCCCGGCCCACAACGGGCTATATGACATCACCCGGCAGGTGGAGGCTATTGTTACGGAGAGCGGCATTGACGCCGGCCTGGTCAATGTTTATGTACAGGGCGCCACAGCAGCCATTATGATCCAGGAAAACTGGGATGAATCGGTTCAGAACGATGTGGTGACACTTCTGAACCAACTGGTACCGGCAGGTATCTGGGAGCATGACCACCAGGACAACAATGGTGATTCGCACCTGAAGGCGGGTATTGTAGGGCCCCAGGAGACCATCCCCATAGTGGATGGAAAGATGGGACTCTCCACCTGGCAGAATATTTTCCTGTGTGAATTTGATGGTCCCCGCAGTCAGCGAAATATCATGGTCACGGTTATGAAAGCAAATCCATCCTGATTACCTCCCGTTGTAGCCAGGTCAGAGTTGTGCGGTAAAATGGAGTTCATCCACTCCGGCCACCCCGGCCAGGTTTTCAAGCAGGTTACTCTTCATTCGTCCGCGCACATGCACCAGCACATTCTCATCGCCCCCCACCACAACAATCAGGTCCCTGAGTTTGCCATTTTTCTCCCGGGCAGCGATGATTACATCCTCATCTCCGTCATGCACCTCCAGCAATATCCTGTAACCGTTTTTCATGTTGGAAAGATTAATATCTTCGGTAAAGTTCACCTCCGGATAGAGGTCCGACTCCTCGATGGTGAGTACGGTTACCGAACGTAACGACCTGAGAAGTTCTCTCTCTTCCCGGTCAAGGTCCGCAATGGATCCGGCCAGTTTCATAACGAATCCGGGGATCTTCAGGGCCACTACGCCCTCTTCGCCTTTGTATTGGTAGTAGATCCTGTTAAATCCCACAGGTTGTGCAAAAAGTGTAATGCTGAAGGTGAGTATAAGGGTGGAGATCAATAGCTTTTTCATAATGTTCGTCTTTGGGTTTCTGTATGTAAGACGAACAACCCCCGATGTTGTTACACGAATTCAGGTCAGGATTCACGGTTTTTTTGAAGGGAGGCCATATTGCTTGTTACCTTGTCGTAACCAGCCCTTTGAAGGGGCGATTGATAAAACAGAAGGTCGAACTCTTTCCTCTTCAGGTTTTGCCAGCTCTCCTTTGACATTTCCAGCAATTCCGTATCTGGGTTGAAACCGGGTTCCTGGTGGTTCAATGCTTTCCTGTTCCATGGACACACATCCTGACAGATATCGCAACCAAACAGCCTTCCTGATAACTTTTCTTCAATTTCAGATGGGATCTCTCCTCTGTTTTCGATGGTCTGGTAGGAGATACACTTTCCCGAGTCGATGGTTCGGTTATCCAGAATGGCCTGTGTGGGACACGCTTCAATACAGAGGGTACAGCTGCCGCAGAAATCACCCTCCGGAACATCATGATACTCCAGCTCCAGGTTCAGAATAAGCTCCCCAATAAACAGAAATGAACCTGCCGAGCGGGAAATCAGGTTGGAGTTCTTCCCGATCCAGCCCAGTCCGCCTCTCTTTGCCCAGGCACGATCAAGTACGGGGGCCGAATCCACAAACACCCTGCCCTCCGCTTCAGGATGCAGCGATTTGATGAAATCAAACAACAACTGCATCTTCTCCTTCAGAATATAATGGTAATCCTTGCCATATGCATATTTGGAGAGCACCGGCGCTTCAGGATCCTTCTGTTGCCTCTCTGTGTAGTAATTATAGAGAAGTGAGATGACGGTTTTGGAGCCTTCCACCAGCCGGGTGGGATCGGTTCGCTTCTCAAAATGGTTGGCCATATATCCCATGCTGGCATGGTACCCCTTTTCGAGCCATGCCTTTAGCCTTTCAGCATCTTCGGGCAACGCTTCGGCCCTTGAAAAACCACACCCGGAAAATCCCAGTTTCAGCGCCTTCTCTTTAATGGCAGCTGACATTTCATTTATGGATACATCCGTTTGCACGTTTGACTTTATAACAGGCCGAGATCCAGTTTGGCCTCTTCGGTAAGCATCGACTTGTCCCAGGGAGGTTCAAACACCAGGTTGATATTGGTTTTTTCCACCTCCTCCAGCGCGTTGATCGCATTCTCGACGTCCATCAGGAGAATATCCACCATGGGACAGTTAGGTGCGGTGAGGGTCATTTCGATGTTGGCCTCCTTCTGGTCGGTGTAGTCGATCTCATAGATCAGCCCCAGGTCATATACATTCACAGGGATCTCCGGATCGAACACTGTTTTCAGTGCCTTAACGATTTTTCCCTCGATCTCTAAAAAGTCCAGCGATTCACTCATGATTCCTTGTTTTGGTTCTCTTTGGCCTGGTAAGCCATGGCATAAAGCCGCATCTTCTTCACCATGGCCAGCAATCCATTGGAACGTGTGGGGGAGAGGTTCTGACGCAGCCCTATCCCGTCAATAAAGAAGAGATCGTTCTGCAGGATTTCGGCCGGTGTGCGCTCGTTCATCAGTTTGACCAGCAGTGCCACAATGCCTTTGACAATAATGGCATCACTGTCGGCATTAAACAAAAGCTTACCCTCCACCAGGTCGGCATGTAGCCACACCTTCGACTGGCAGCCGTTGATCAGGTATTCATTGGTGCGGTATTTAGGGTCAATGGCAGGAAGGTCATTTCCCAGCTCGATCAGGTAGTTGTACCGGTCGAGCCAATCCTCAAACACCGAAAACTCATCTACTATATCCTGTTGTATTTCGTTATAATCTGTCATATGTAGGTTCTCATTATGAAAGCATTTGTATGGTTCTTTGAATCCCTTCAATCAGGGCGTCCACCTCCTCCATGGTATTATAGAACACCAGGGAGGCCCTGATGGTTCCATCTATTCCAAAGTGATCCATAACCGGCTGGGTACAATGGGTCCCGGTGCGAACAGCGATGCCCATTTTATCGAGGATCATACCCGCATCATAGGGATGAATATTTTGCATCAGGAAAGAGAAGACCGAAATCCGGTTGGCCGCCGTTCCGTAAATCTTCAAGCCATCGATTCCACCCAGTTTTTCCAGTGTATAGCCAGTTAGCTCCTGTTCGTACCGGCCAATTGCTTCGAATCCTATGGATTGAAGATAATCAAGCGCAGCAGCCAGACCGATGGCTCCGGTATAGTTGGTGGTTCCGGCTTCAAACTTAAAAGGCAGGGTATTGTAGGAGGTCCGTTCAAATGTTACCTGGTCCACCATATCGCCGCCGCCCTGGTAGGGAGGTAGTTCCTCCAGTATCGACTCCTTTCCATAGAGCACTCCCGAACCGGTTGGCCCGAAAATCTTATGGGATGAGAAGATGTAAAAATCACAATCGAGCTCCCTTACATCCACCTCCCCGTGCTGCACCATCTGTGCCCCGTCGAGCAGTACCGGGATGCCCTTTGCATGCGCTTTTTTGATCACCTCCTTTACCGGGTTGATGGTTCCCATGGAGTTGGAGGCATGTGTCAGCGCCACGATCCTGGTTCTGTCGGTAAGCAGGTCATCCAGTTTCTCCAGGATCAGCTCACCATTGTCGTAAAATGGGATCACCTTTATGCTGGCCCCTTTTCGATCACATAACATCTGCCAGGGAACAATATTGGAGTGGTGCTCCATCTCCGAGATTACGATCTCATCCCCGGCAGTCACAAATTTTTCACCAAATGAGAAGGCCACCGCATTGATCGATCCGGTGGCTCCGCTGGTGAAGATGATCTCATTGGTGGAGGCAGCATTAAGAAATGCGCGGACCGTCTCCCTGGCAGCTTCATAACGATCTGTCATCTGATCACTCAGGTAGTGGACGCCGCGGTGGATGGAGCTGTTCCGGGTCTCCTGCAGCTCTCTGACGGTGTCGATCACCACCTGGGGTTTCTGAGTGGTGGCCCCGTTATCGAGATAGATCAGGGGCTTATTGTATACCTGTTGATGCAGTATGGGAAAGTCGCTCCTGATCTGTTTTATATTGAGGCCCATATTCATAGAGATTATTCCTGGCAGTGCATGGCACAGTTGTTACACCTGGAGAGTTCCCCCCGAAGCCGCTTGCCCACAAGTTCGGTAATCCGTTCCTGCAGGGAGGGGTGTTTGATCTTAGAGATCACATCCCATGTAAAGGCATCCATCAGCATCAGGCGACCCTCTTCTTTGGATATTCCACGCGACTGCAGATAGAAGAGCGCCTCTTCGTCCAGCTGTCCAACCGTGGCCCCGTGACTGCATTTTACGTCGTCTGCATAGATCTCCAGACGGGGCTTGGTATACATTTTGGCCGTATCTGAAAGCAAAATGTTGTTATTGGTCTGGAATGCTTCGGTCTTCTGAGCATCGGGATGCACATGGATCTTTCCATTGAAGGCACCTGTGGAGATGTCGTCCAGTACCCCTTTGTAATACTGGTTGCTGGTACATTGTGGTTTGCGGTGGTCTATAACCGTATAGCTATCCACTTGCTGCATCTTATCGGTGAGGAAGAGACCCAGCGCACTGGTTTCGGCTCCCTCTCCCACCATGTTGATCCGCAGGTTATTTCGGACGATCCCGCCGTGCAGGGTAATGGTGCCGTGCTGGCAACGCGAGTGACGCTCCTGGCTGATCCATGTGTTGGTCACCTGGCAGGAGTTGTTGTGTTCGTTCTGCAGCCGCAGCAGGTCCAGGTCGGCATTCTCACCGGTATATGCTTCGGTTACCGAATTGGTCAGAAACATATGGGGAGAGAGGGTGTGGTCGCAGATGATCACCTGCGCCACAGCATTGCTCTCCAGTACAAAAAGGTTCCGGTGGTGTACCATGTGGTTCTTATCAGAGAGCAGAAGATTGATGATCTGGATCGGTCTCTCCATTCTGACCCCTTCAGGGACATAAAGGAAAATGCCATCCTGTGAAAAAGCGGTGTTCAGGGCCACAAACGGCTCATCGCTGGTGGGAGCATTTTTTCCCAGGAACTTTTTCACCAGGTCGGGGTATTGACCGATCGCCTCTTTCAGACTACCATAAATAATGCCGTTGTCCAGTCTGGTAAGCGCCTCTTTTCCGGGATGGTGGAAGAAACCGTTCAGCACAGTCACCACCATGGAGTCGAGCAGCGGAACATCACAACTGAAAATCTCGTCGTCGTCGAAATGGATCTGCCTGGGCTGGAAATCGAAGGAGAGTTCCCCGTCAAACACAGGTTCCAGGTGGGTATATCTGTACCGTTCCTCTTTTCGCCCGGGGAATCCTGACTGTCTGAATGATGCGATGGCCGTATCACGCAGCTTCTTCATAAACGGCGGATCGTCCTTGCCGATCTGCTTCCTGTTCTTTTGAAACAGCTCCAGGTATTTATCAAGCGTTTGCATCCACCTCCTGTTTGATCCACTCATAACCGTGCTCCTCCAGCTCTTTGGCCAGAGATTTATCGCCCGATTTAACAATACGTCCCTTGTAGAGTACATGTACAACATCGGGAACAATGTAGTCCAGCAACCGCTGGTAGTGTGTAATAATAATGGTGGCGTTTTCGGGCGAACGAAGTTTGTTTACGCCGTTGGATACAATGCGCAGAGCATCAATATCCAGTCCCGAATCGGTCTCATCCAGTATGGCCAGCTTGGGCTCCAGGAGTGCCATCTGGAAGATCTCATTCTTCTTTTTTTCACCCCCCGAGAACCCTTCGTTCACCGAGCGGTTGGTCAGGTCGGAATCGATCTCAACGATCTTTTTCTTCTCCCTCATCAGCTTCAGGAAATCGCCTGCGGGCAGTGGGTCCTGGCCCCTGTACTTCCTCATGGAGTTGATGGAGGTGCGCAAAAAATTGACCATGCTTACCCCCGGGATCTCCACAGGGTACTGGAAACCGAGGAAGATCCCCTCCCGGGCCCTGTCCTCCGGTGTCAGCTCAGTAAGGTCCTTTCCTTCATAAATAATCTTCCCATGGGTGATATTGAAATAGTCCCGCCCGGCCAGTGCCGAAGCGAGGGTGCTTTTTCCCGAACCATTGGGTCCCATAATAGCATGGACCTCACCGGCCTTCACCGACAGGTTGATCCCTTTGAGGATCTCCTTATCCTCTATATTTACCTTTAAATCCTTTATTTCAAGCATATTTTCAATCTTCTTTTCTTTCAACTATCTAGCCAGGAACTAACTAACCAGGCACTAAGCCGGTGTTAGCCTACGCTTCCTTCCAGCGTTATGGCCAGTAATTTTTGTGCCTCAACTGCAAATTCCATAGGTAACTTATTCAACACCTCCTTGGCATAACCGTTTACGATCAGACTGATGGCATTTTCAGTATCGATACCCCGTTGGTTGCAGTAAAAGATCTGGTCCTCCCCGATCTTGGAGGTAGTGGCCTCATGCTCCACAACCGCGCTACGGTTATCTACCTCCAGGTAGGGGAAGGTGTGAGCCCCGCATTGGTCGCCCAGTAGCAGACTGTCGCACTGGGAATAGTTTCGTGCATTCTCCGCCCCCTTCAACACCTTCACCAGTCCGCGATAGGAGTTTTGGCTCTTCCCGGCACTGATCCCTTTTGAGATAATGGTGGAGCGGGTGTTTTTCCCGATATGGATCATCTTGGTACCTGTATCGGCCTGCTGATAGTTGTTGGTTACCGCCACCGAGTAGAATTCGCCCACCGAGTTGTCTCCTTTCAGGATGCAGCTGGGATATTTCCAGGTTACTGCTGATCCGGTCTCCACCTGGGTCCAGGAGATCTTGGAGCTGTCTCCTTTGCAGATTCCCCGCTTGGTGACAAAATTATAGATGCCCCCTATCCCCTCCTTATTGCCCGGGTACCAGTTCTGTACCGTTGAATATTTAACTTCGGCATTCTCCATGGCCACTATCTCCACGATGGCTGCATGCAACTGGTTTTCGTCGCGCATGGGAGCGGTACACCCCTCCAGGTAGCTTACATAGGAGTCCTCTTCGGCCACAATCAGAGTGCGTTCAAATTGGCCGGTATTGGCAGCATTGATCCGAAAATAGGTGGAGAGTTCCATGGGGCAGCGCACTCCCCTGGGGATGTAACAAAACGATCCGTCACTGAAAACAGCTGAATTGAGGGCCGCAAAATAGTTATCGGTATAGGGAACCACCGAACCCATATATTTTTTTATCAGGTCGGGATGGTTTTTAACAGCTTCGCTGAATGAGCAGAAGATGATCCCTTTGTCGGCCAGTGTATCCTGGAAGGTGGTTTTTACCGAGACACTGTCCATCACTGCATCCACGGCCACCCCGGCCAACTGTTTTTGCTCCTCCAGCGGGATTCCCAGTCTGTTAAAGGTGTCGAGCAGTTCCGGGTCCACCTCATCCATGCTCTCATATTTGGCATCCTGTTTAGGAGCCGCGTAGTAGATAATATCCTGGTAATCGATCTCAGGGATCCTCAGGTGCGCCCAGTCGGGCATCTGCAGGGTTTGCCAGTGCCTGAACGCTTTCAGCCTCGATTCGGTGAGCCATTCGGGCTCCTCCTTTTTGGCTGAGATGATCCGGACCACCTCTTCGTTCAAACCCTTTGGAATGGTTTCGGTTTCTATATTGGTTTGAAATCCAAACTTATAATCGCTACCCGTTACCTCATTTAATATCTTCTCCTGATCTGTCACTGTTCCACATGTTTTGGGTAATGGTTGGCCCGATCTAATTGTAAATAAGATTAATTTAAAATAGAGCCCAAATATACAAAAACTTGTTCTTACATTTGTATTACAACAGACCAGTTGAATTGTTCAGGAAATAAAATATTCTTATGACATCAAAAAAGATCCGTACCATCGAAGAGATGGGCGAATTCGGACTCATTGATCATCTCACCTCGGGCTTTACCAACAGACAGGAGAGTACCCAATTGGGAGTGGGCGATGATGCTGCCGTTATTAATCACGGTGCATATATGCAGGTGGTCACCACCGATATGCTGCTGGAAGGGGTCCATTTTGATCTGGTCTACACCCCTTTGAAGCACCTGGGTTACAAAGCAGTTGTGGTCAACCTTTCGGATGTCTACGCCATGAATGCGGCTCCCCGTCAGATCACCGTCTCTATTGGAATTTCGGGAAAGTTCTCAGTGGAGGCGCTGGAGGAGTTTTATGAGGGGGTGAAACTGGCCTGCGAACGGTTTAATGTGGACCTGGTGGGGGGCGATACTTCCGGTTCCATGACCGGACTGGTTATTACAGTGACCGCTATCGGGACCGCTCTGAAGGAGGAGCTGACACTGCGCAGTACGGCGAAAAACAATCAGCTGATCTGCGTTACAGGCGATCTGGGTGCAGCCTATATGGGACTCAAGATACTGGAGCGGGAGAAGCTGCTTCATGCAGAGGATCCCGGTTTCCAGCCCGAACTTACCGGTTATGATTATATACTGGAGCGCTACCTGAAGCCGGAGCCACGGGTGGATGTGCTGCTGGCCCTGAAGGAGGCTGGTATCACGCCTGGAGCCATGATTGATATTTCGGACGGACTCTCCTCTGAGCTGCTCCATATTTGTAAAGCGTCGGGGTGCGGATGCCAGGTTTATGATGAGCGTATCCCCGTGGCCGATGAGACCAAAGAGGCCGCTGCTGAGTTCCAGATGGAACCCATGATGGCTGCCCTGCACGGTGGAGAAGATTACGAATTGCTCTTTACTGTTCCCCTTTCCGATTTCGACAAGGTTTCGGCCATTGAGGGTGTAAGTGTGATCGGGAATATTACCGATAAAAAGGGATTGGCCCTGCTGGTGGGCAACGATGGGAATGCCATCCAGTTGCAGGCACAGGGATGGAACGCCACAGAAGATTAAACTACACCTCTTTCCCGTCGAAATAGCCCCTGATAATTCCTCTTTTTGAATCACGGATAAAAAGGATAATCTCGTCCCGCTCTTTGAAGGCAGGCAGGTTGGCCTCCACAACCTCCATGGCATCGGAGATGTTCAGTCCGCGCTGGTATATAATACGGTAGGCCTCCTGGATGGCGTAGATGGTCTCGTTGGTAAAACCCCTGCGGCGCAGACCAATGGAGTTGATCCCGGTAAAGGAGATGGGTTCCCTTCCAGCCATGGCAAACGGTGGTACATCCTTGCTAACCTTACTGCCCCCCTGGATCATCACATGGATCCCGATGCGAAC
>JAGLTY010000062.1 GCA_023135025.1 Bacteroidales bacterium
AGTTGATGAGTAGTTCCTTTGACATATCAGCACAGGTCCGGCAAAATATTCTGAAGCTGGAGCCCTACGCATCAGCACGGGATGAATTCTCCGGATCGGCCTCCATATACATGGATGCCAATGAAAATCCATTCAATGCTCCGCTGAACCGGTATCCCGATCCGGGTCAGCTTGATTTAAAACAGAAGATTGCTGCTATCAAGGGACAACCCCTGGAAAACATTTTTCTTGGGAACGGAAGTGATGAGGGCATCGATATGCTATTCAGGGTATTGTGCGAACCGGGAAGGGATAATGTAATCACCGTCGACCCTACCTATGGCATGTACGGCGTCTGCGCACAGATCAATGGAGTGGAGCGACGAAGCGTTCTGTTAAACAGAGACTTCAGCCTGAACGCCGAAATGGTTCTGGATGCAGTAGACGAACGGACAAAACTAATTTTTCTCTGTTCACCCAATAACCCCACCTCCAACTCCATGGAGAGGGAGGCGATGTTGAAGATCATCGATGGTGTGAACTGTATGGTGGTGGTGGATGAGGCTTATATCGAGTTCAGTAAAGGTCCCGGCCTCCTCTTCCTGCTGCAGGAGAAGAAGAACCTGGTGGTATTGCAGACCCTCTCCAAAGCGTGGGGACTTGCCGGGATCCGCCTGGGTATGCTGTTTGCTCATCCCGATCTGGTGGGATTTCTCTCCAGTGCGAAGTATCCGTACAATATCAATGCCCTTACCATAGAAGCGGCCATGAAAGGGCTGGAGGGCAGAGAGCAAAGGCGCGCGTGGATCAAAGAGATCATTGAAGAGCGCAACAGGTTGGCCGGAGAGCTTGAATCGCTGACCTTTGTAAAGGTGGTTTATCATTCCGATGCCAATTTCCTGCTGGTTCAGGTGGATGATCCTGCAGCGGTATATCACTATTTAATGAACAAAGGCATTATTATCAGGGACCGGTCGTTGGCACCCCTCTGTGAGGGTTGTCTGCGCATCACCATTGGTACAAAAGAGGAGAACAGGATGCTGATGGATGCCTTAAAAACGGTACAGCCATGAAAAAAGTAATTTTCCTCGACCGGGATGGTACACTGATCAAGGAGCCTCCGGTGGATTATCAGGTGGATTCGCTGGAAAAGCTGGAGTTTATGCCCGGAGTTTTCAGAAACCTCTATAAACTGAGGCACTTTACCGACTATGAACTGGTGGTGGTCAGCAACCAGGATGGCCTGGGTACTGACTCATTTCCGGAGGAGGATTTCAAAGCGCCCCATGAGAAGTTCCTTGAAGCTTTCAGGAACGAAGGGGTGGAGTTCGATGCGGTTCACATAGACCCCTCTCTTCCGGAGGAGAACTCGCCCAACCGGAAACCCCGGACCGGAATGCTTGCCAGCTATCTGGAGGGTGGATATGATCTGGAGAATTCCTTTGTGATCGGAGATCGCATCACCGATATGGAGCTTGCAAAGAATCTGGGTGCCAGGGGGATTCTCCTGGGAAACGAGGCCATGAAAGGTGAACTGGAATCTGCCGGAATGGCCGGATATCTATCGCTGGTTTGTCAGGAGTGGGACCAGATCTATCACTTTATCCAGACCCGGCAAAGAAGGGCAGAAGTAAAGCGAACAACCAATGAAACAGAGATCTCAGTAACGCTTTCTCTCGATGGAGAGGGCCATACAGCCATCTCTACCGGACTCGGTTTTTTTGACCATATGCTCGATCAGCTGGGGCGACACGGGGGGATCGATCTGGAGCTGGAGGTAAAAGGAGATCTTCATGTGGATGAGCATCATACCATTGAGGATACGGCCATTGTCCTGGGTGAAGCATTCCTGCAGGCATTGGGAAACAAGCGGGGCATTGAAAGGTACGCTTTTGTGTTGCCCATGGATGACTCCCTGGCCAGTGTGGCCATCGATTTTGGAGGCAGACCATGGATCGTGTGGAGTGCGGAATTCAAGCGGGAGAAGATCGGGGATATGCCCACCGAGATGTTTTTCCATTTTTTCAAAAGCTTCTCAGATGCTGCAAAATGCAACCTGAATATGGAGGTTACCGGCACCAATGAACACCATATGATCGAAGGTCTGTTCAAGGCATTTGCAAGGGCAGTGGGAAAGGCTGTGAAGCTTGATCCTGACAGCAACCGGCTGCCTACCACCAAGGGAAAACTATAATGACCAAAGCAGGATGAAAGTAGCGATTATCAAATACAATGCGGGGAACATCCGATCGGTCGATCACGCACTCAAAAGAGTGGGGGTGGAGGCTTTGGTAACAGATGACCATAAAGCCATCCTTGCTGCCGACAGGGTGATCTTTCCGGGTGTGGGGGAGGCAGCCACCACCATGAAGTATCTGAAAGAGCGGGAGCTCGACAGGTTATTGAAGGAGCTTACCTCTCCCGTTCTGGGGATCTGCCTGGGGCAGCAGCTGATGTGCAGCTGGTCGGAGGAGGGCGATACGCCCTGTATTGGCATATTTGATCAGCCGGTGAAGCGTTTTCCCGAGGGTGGACTAAAAGTGCCGCATATGGGCTGGAACAGCCTCGACAGGGTGAATGGAGAGCTGGTTCCTTCGGAACTGAAAGGCACATATGTCTATTTTGTACACTCCTACTATGTGCCGATCGGTGAAGATACGGCCGCTGAAACCACCTACATGGTGCCCTTTAGCGCTGCCATGCAGCGAGGGAATTTTTATGCCACCCAGTTTCATCCGGAGAAGAGTGGTGATCCGGGGGAGTTGATTCTGAAACAATTTTTGAAGCTATGATAGAGATTGTTCCGGCCATAGATATCATTGAGGGGAGGTGTGTCAGACTTACCCAGGGCGATTACGCACAGAGGAAGGAGTATGGGGACCCTTTTGAAATGGCGCAACAGTTTGAGGATCACGGGATCACCAGATTACACCTGGTTGACCTGGATGGAGCAAGGGAGAGAAGGGTGGTGAACTACGGAATACTGGAGCAGATCGCCTCACGTACCTCTCTGGTGATCGATGCCGGGGGTGG
Source organism: Bacteroidales bacterium (assembly GCA_023135025.1). Taxonomy (GTDB): domain Bacteria; phylum Bacteroidota; class Bacteroidia; order Bacteroidales. Next base: position 3,013 of record JAGLTY010000062.1, read on the forward strand.
AGTTAGAAGCGATGAGGATCTGCGCATTGTTTTTGAATCGGGGGCCAGCATGGTAACCGGGGGAAGCATTGCGGTCAAGGACCGGGCACTGTTTCTAAGATGGCTGAAGCATTACGGACCGGACCGGATTGTCCTGGGTGCCGATTTCAGGGCCGGGAAGGTTTCGGTATCGGGATGGCATGAGGGCACTTCCCTCGATCTGATGGAGTTTGTGGCTGACTACCGAACCGAAGGAGTTGAGAAGGTGATCTGCACCGATATAGAGAGGGACGGTATGCTGGAGGGGCCATCACTGGAGACCTACAAAGCGCTGAAAGCCGCGGATAACAAGCTCTTTCTGATCGCCAGTGGTGGAATCAGTAAAATGGAGGATATTGAGCTTCTGGATGAAGAGGGAATTGATGGGGTGATTATCGGGAAGGCGATCTATGAGGGAAAAATCGCTCTGAAAACCCTGGAATCATATATTATAAACAATAGCTGAAATGCTGGCTAAAAGGATTATACCCTGCCTGGATATCAGGAACGGGAAGACAGTGAAGGGGATCATGTTCGAAAATGTGGTTGATGTGGGCGACCCTGTGGAGCTGGGGGCAAAGTATGCCCGTGATGGTGCCGATGAACTGGTCTATCTCGATATTACGGCCACTCATGAGGGGAGGAAACTATTTGCTGATCTGGTAAGGCGTATTTCTGAACATCTGAACATTCCTTTTACTGTTGGGGGAGGGATCGACCGGGTGGAGGATGCGGAGCTGCTGCTCTCGGCCGGTGCCGATAAGGTATCCATCAACTCATCGGCTGTCAGGGATCCCGGACTGGTGGACCGCATTGCCGGAGGTTTCGGGAACCAGTTTCTGGTAGTGGCCATTGATGCCCAATGGCAGGACGATCGCTGGACCGTTTTTATAAATGGTGGAAGGATCCCTACCGACAGGGAGCTGTTTAGCTGGGCCAGGGAGGTTCAGGAGAGGGGTGCCGGTGAGATCCTCTTCACCTCCATGAATCACGATGGTACAAAGAATGGGTTTGCATGCGATGCATTGAGGGAGCTTTCCGGGCAGCTCACCATCCCGGTGATTGCATCGGGTGGAGCGGGGAGAAAGGAGCATTTTGTGGAGGTATTTGAGCGGGGAATGGCCGATGCGGCACTTGCTGCCTCCATCTTTCACTACAACGAGATCCCTGTTCCTGAATTGAAGGAATACTTAAAGAAGAATAATATAATTATCAGATAATATGGACTTTCAGAAACTTAACGGGATTGTTCCCGCCATTATCCAGGACGCCAGAACAGAGACCGTTCTAATGCTTGGGTTTATGACCCCCGAGGCGCTGGAAAAGACCAGGAAAGAGGGGAAGGTTACCTTTTTCAGTCGCACAAAGAGGAGGTTGTGGACCAAGGGCGAGGAGAGCGGTAATTTCTTGCAGGTGGTGGATATCCTGGAAGATTGTGACCACGATACCCTGCTTATTAAAGCCAATCCGGCCGGACCGGTCTGTCACACCGGTAGTGACACCTGTTTTAATGAAGAGAACAGTGTGACACAACATCCGCAGGGAATCGATTTCATCGGTCAACTGCAGCAACTGATCCATACCCGCAGAGAGGAGATGCCTGAAGGTTCCTATACCACCTCACTGTTTAGCAAGGGGATTAATAAGATTGCACAGAAGGTGGGTGAGGAGGCCGTGGAGCTGGTTATTGAATCCAAGGACAACAACGACAGCCTGTTCCTCAATGAGGCAGCCGATCTGGTCTATCACCTCCTGGTGCTGCTTTCAGCCAAAGGTTTTGATATCAAAGATGTGGCCGGAATACTGGAACAACGCCACAAGTAGTGGCTGGTGGCTAGTTTTCGACGACGATCTTCTCAATCTTGTCGCCCTGGCGGATGGCATTAATTACCTCGAGGCCCTCAACTACTTTACCAAAACAGGTGTGCACACGATCCAGGTGCGCAGTATTGTTGCGTGAGTGGCAGACAAAAAATTGTGATCCTCCTGTATCCCTTCCTGCATGTGCCATAGAGAGGACGCCGCGGTCGTGGTACTGATTCTCTCCATCCAGCTCACACTTGATGTTGTAGCCGGGTCCGCCCATGCCGTTTCCGTCGGGACAACCGCCCTGAATCACAAAATCGGGTAGCACCCGGTGGAAGGTAAGTCCGTCGTAAAATCCATCTTTGGATAGTTTGATAAAGTTCTCCACGGTACCGGGTGCATCCTTGTCATAAAATTCAACTTTCATTACACCTTTTCCGGTATGGATCTCTGCTCTGCTCATGGTTTTCTGTTTTATCGTTTTTTTGATTATCTCATAATCTGTTCAATATCTTCGATCTCTTTGGGGGCGTACCTCGAGAGGTTAATATTTCCCCCTGTGGTGATCAGGATATCATCCTCAATACGAACCCCAATATTCATATATTTTTCATATACAGGTCCCACATCTTTAATAAACTGGGCGATTTCGAGGCTGTCTGCTTCATCACCAAATATCTCGTGCAACTGCTCCAGCCCTTTTTCCCGGAAATAGAGTCCGGGTTCGATGGTCAGGACCATCCCCGGCTCCAGCACACGGCTCTCCTGGGATTCCTGCGGGGTTTGCTCCATGAATGTGGAGAAGCTTCCTCCCATCTCTCCCACATCGTGTACATCCATTCCCAGGTAGTGGGAGGAGGGGTAGAGGATGTAAAATTTTATCTGCCAGGGCGATGCTGGATCGGTTATCAGTCCCAGTTCGGTCAGCCCTTTCACAATCACCTCCTTGGCTGCCATATGTCCGTCCATAAACATATTTCCTGGTTTCATCTGTTCGATGGCTGCCAGCTGGGCATCCAGTACCAGCTGATAGATGGTGCGCTGCTCGGGGGAGAATTTTCCGTTTACGGGAATAGTTCGTGTGATATCGGCAGTATAGTAACCATACTCTGCCCCGATATCCATTAACAGCAGGTCCCCGTCCTCCATAAGCCGGGTATTAGGTTCGTAATGCAGGATGGTGCTGTTGGGTCCTGACCCCACAATAGAATTGAAGCCCGGCATGGCCGATCCATACTCCAGAAATGTTCCTTCGATCACAGATTCTATCTGAAATTCATAGAGGTCCGGCCGGCACTCCTTCATGACATTGGTTAATGCTTTGGCTGTAATATTGCAGGCCTTCTGCAGAAATTCCACCTCCATTGGTTCCTTGATTACCCGCAGCTCATCCACCAGTTCACCTATATGCCTGAAGCGCGCTGCTCCGTTTTCACCAGCCATCCGTTGCAGGTCCGCCAGGAAGGTGCGGTCCGACCGGTCCATATAGATGACCGTATCGGTCTTTGCTATACTGTCAATCAGCGCTCTGATTTCCCTATAGGATAGAGTCCTGTCGGGTCCGTATTTTTCCATGAGCTCCTCTTCTTCCAACTCACCCCCTTCATAAATCAGGGTTCTGATGCTCTGAGGCGGCATTGAAAGGGTAAAGGTCGCCTGGGGCTCAGGACCCAATATGGCATAGGAGCCTCGTGCGGTATAACCGGTCAGATAGTAGAAGTAGTTATTGGGCCTGAACTCATGACGGTTGAAACTACCCTGGTCAGCCGATCTTAAGATGACATAGCCGGAACTCAAAGAATCGCTTAAAAGCTGCCTTCTTCCTTCGAAACTTTCCATGCTCGATGGCGTATAATCCAGATCGGAAGGATCGATGGTTACTGGAATCATCCAGCTCCTTCCTCCCGGATTGGTACATCCGGACAGTATTAATAAGTATATAAAAAGTGACACATATTTTTTCATAAATTATCGGAATAAATGATTGGCGATGCAAGTTAGAAAAAGATTCGCTTATACCCTATACCGGAGGCTTTTCTGCTTTATGCTGGCGTTGGTCTCTTTAACTATGCTTCAGGCTCAGAAAGTTGCACTTGAGAACCACACCCTGAAGACAGGATTGCCTCAGAACACAGTGAGTGATATTGACCAGGATCATCAGGGATATATCTGGTTTGCAACCCAGGTCGGTGCTGCCCGTTATGATGGCTACACATTTGAACATTTCAACCTTTCCAATGGATTACCCGATGATGAGGTAAATTGTTTGCTTGTTGATCATGAAGGGAAGATCTGGTTTGGAACCCAGGGAGGGATAGGCGTCTATGATGGAGAGAGTTTTGATCAGTTTACAACAGAGAGTGGATTGATAGATAACCGTGTGAAAGGGATGATCGAAGATCTGGATGGAAATATCTGGAGCTGGACCGACTATGGGATTTCGGTTATCACAAAAGACACCATACTCACTTACTCCAGCAAAGATGCGTTGACCGACAACAATGTGCAGGATGCATTTGTGGACTCCCGGGGAAGGGTTCACCTGGCCACCTATTCCAAACCGGGGATCACCATTTTCAGCGATCCCTATACATTTGAGAAACTGCCCCAACAGGAGATTGTGCGTGATATCATTGAGGTAAGTCCCGGGGAGATCTGGTATGCCACGCAGGGAATAGGCATCCTGGTGAATGGCAAAGAGGGTGACAACAGATTGGGTATTGCAGAGGGATTGATGGATGAGATTGTTTTAAGCATGTTAAAGGATAGCAGTGGAAAGATATGGTGTGGAACCTACATGGAGGGTCTGTTTGTTTATGAAGAGGGAAGCTTTCATCATATCCAAACTCCAGGTACCTCTGAACCCATTGCAAGAGAGCTCATTGAAGATAGTCGGGGACGTATATGGATCAGAGGATTTGATGACGGAGTGTGGATGCTGGATAACAACACCTTGAAGCATTTTAACATTGATAATAATCTGATCCATGACAATGTGAATACTATTTTTGAAGACAGGTTCGGTAGTATCTGGATAGCTACAATGGGTGGAGTCTCTAAATATGGCAGGGCAATTTTTGAGATTTACGATCTTGACTTCGGATTGCCGGCCAATTCCATTCAATCTGTATATTATGATTCCGAGGGAAAAATCTGGCTTGGAGCACATGGTAACCTACTGTGTATCAAAGAAGATGAAGTGGTTGTTTTTGGAACGAACGAAGGTTATCCTGATGATTTCCATCCACTCTCCTTTGCAGAGGACCGCTACCATAATGTTTATATCGGAACCGGTTTTGAATTATTCTTTTACAATGGTCGATCTATAGAAGAGGTTGGGCTGGAAGCTACCATCAACAGCTTGCTCTATACATCTGATTTGCAACTCTGGTGCGGCACAGATTCGGGGGTTCATATTCTTAAAGATGGTGAATTCCACCTCCTGGGAAAGGAAAATGGATTGGTTAATCTTAAGGTAAACAGCCTGTTGCAAATGGGGCAGGTGATCTGCTGTGCTACAGAGGGAGGGCTCTCCCTGTTTGACCTGTCGGGACAACATATCAGGAACTATACAGAAGAGGATGGTCTGGCTTCCGCTGTCTATTTGGATGTAACCTGCGATGATGAGAATAACCTGTGGGTCGCTACCAAAAGCAGGGGCGTTACAAAGATTGATCTCAGCCTGCCCGACGCTGTAGAGAATTTCAATACCACCCATGGAATGGTATCCAACTCCACCTATTTTGTCGAGTTTACCGATAGTGTGTCGCTCTGGATAGGTACCAATCTGGGGATCAATGTGCTTAATATTGAAACAGGTGAATTCTCCTTTTATGGAGATGATGAAGGTTTTTATCCCCTGGAGACCAATGAAAGGGCCGTATCAAAAGGAGTGGGAGGTGAGTTGTGGATTGGTACAGTGGAGGGATTGGTTCATTACGACCCCCGTTATGATATAGAGGATCCAAATCCGCCTGAACTGGTTCTCTACCCCCCTGTGGTAGATGGCATTATATGTGCCGGATCTTCAGATGGGGAATCGGACATTACTGGAGTGTTTCCGGGTGAAATGACTTTTCCCTACAGCAAAAACTCACTGGAGTTCAATTTTACCGGGATCCATACCATCATTCCTTCCAGGAATAGCTTCTCCTGGTACCTGGAGGGATTTGATAAGGATTGGTCAATTCCGGGAAACCACCGTTCTGCTCCATAT
>JAGLTY010000063.1 GCA_023135025.1 Bacteroidales bacterium
TTCTCCGGAAGTGAAATGTTTTCCAGCGGGTAGAGATCTACATACTCTTTGGGCGACTGACGCGGATCGTGGGGCGCATTGAAGGCCACATACATAAAGAACGGCTGTCCAGATACCGAAGCTTCATCCAGAAAGCCCATGGTTTCATTGGCCACCACCTCACTCCAGTGGGTTCCACCCTCCCAGAATCCTCCGAAAGTGGTATCCCACGGGGTCCACTCCCAATCATCTTCATTAAGCGGCCGGTCGTACATCTCAGATACCTGACCCGGCATGCCACCCCTCACAGATCCCACATGTTGAAAGATCTCAGCAGGTTCAATATTCACATGCCACTTCCCGGTCATATAGGTATCGTAACCCAAGCGCTCCATCTCCTTGCTCCACAGCTGGCCACCGGCAGCCAGTGTATCCAGTCCTTCCTCCAGTGCATTGGCCCTCCAGAGGAACCTTCCGGTATTGATCATGGTTCGGGAGGCCACACAGACAGCTCCGTGCCACCCTCCCATATTGTAGGCAGTAGTAAAGACAGTTCCCTGCCGTGCCAGTTCATCAAGGGTGGGGGTAATTACCTCCTGGTTTCCCAGTTCCCTGATGGTATTGTAACACTGGTCATCGGCAAAGATAAAGAGGATATTGGGGGGGGACTCTTTACTGCTACAGGAGAAGAGCAGGGCTGTTAACAATAGTACAACAATGATTTTGTGCATGGCTAATAGTTGGTTTACCTGATTTCAATTTTAAATACTACGGCCATCTCATCGGTGGCCTCTCCGGGGGTAACCAGTGACAACCCCTTTTCCGTCACTTCCCATTCAATATGATCACTGCATCCCATTAGCGCGACCGAGGCTATCTCCATGGGATCGGACAGACTATCTTCTGCAAAAGCAGTCAGCGTTATCTCCTCTCCGGCTCCCGGCCATCCCAGCAATGTGGCATAAATCAGGTCTCCCTTTGTTGTATAGCGGACATCTTTCCATGAGTACTTGATCTTCAGGAATTCCTGGTGATGTTTAAAATGACCCTCGGGCTCTTTGGTAGGTCCTTCGCCAAAAGTATACCAGGGGCGCGTATCGTATATGGACTCTCCATACGTGTCGAGCCAGGCTCCCATATCCAGCAACACCTTCTTCTGGTTATGGGGTATGGTGCCATCCGCCTTTGGAGATACATTCAGCAGCAACACTCCGTTCTTGCTCACAATATCGATCAGTACATGCAGCAGATCGGCCGATCCTTTAATCTCCAGGTTTTCGGTATAGCACCAGCTTCCCTTACTGATGGTCTCATCGGTCATCCAAGGCTCCTCCCCGATCTGGTTCTTCCTCGATTTCTCCAGATCGTCCACCGTATAGTTAATGGGAAGATCCTCCTGCTTCCTAACAATCACAACCTCTTTGTCCCATTTCTCCGCTTCATTCAGAAAGTAGGCACTGAACTTCTGACGATAAGCCTCTGGAATCTGATCCAGCACGTAGTCAAACCAAATGATATCGGGCTGGTATTGGTCAATGACCTCCTTTAGTTTTCCAAACCACAACTCTTCCAGCCACTGCTCCTCCGGTATATTTCCATAGAGGTATTTCAACTGTTCGTCGTCCGATGCAGGAGGCATTCCCTTGAAAAAGGGGTAGTGGCTCAGCTCATACCCCTCACTCCTCGAACCAGTTTCGGTACTGTCGAAACGCTGCAACTGCTTGGAGTGGTGAAAGGTGGTGATCAGCTTCATATCCCTCTTTTTAAGGGCCTGTGCCAATTCACCTGTAATATCTCTTTTGGGTCCCATATCAGCCACATTCCACGGAGTGACCTCGCTGTTCCACATGGAGAAACCATCGTGGTGCTCTGCCACCGGTCCGGCAAACCTGGCCCCAGCCTTTTGAAACAGGTCGGCCCACTCCTCAGCATCAAAATGCTCGGCTGTGAACATGGGTACGAAATTGTGGTACCCAAACTCCGAAGGGTGTCCATAGGTCTCCAGGTGGTGCCTGTAGATGTGGTGGTTCTCAAAATGCATGTTTCTGGGATACCATTCACTGCCATAAGCGGGAACAGAGTAAACCCCCCAGTGGAAATAGATGCCCAGCTTGGCATCCCGAAACCACTCCGGAGAGGCATTGTGTTTTGAGAGAGATTTCCAATCTGCAGCATAGGTTACCGATTCAGTTACTTCCGGTTTTTTCGGACCGGCACATGATGTAAGCAGTGCGATCAATACCAGGCCAGCATACTTCTTCATTTTATTTGGTTTTAGGGTCTGAAATCTACAAGAATTTTCATCACGCTACCCGGCTCCCCGGCCCACTCCTTCAGGGCATCAGCAGCCTCATCAGGCTTCACCTTTCTGGTAATCATTTTGTCCAGAGGGAAGGTACCTTTCTCCATGTAGGAGATAACTGTCCTGAAATCTTCCGGCGTGGCATTGCGCGATCCTATGATATTGAGCTCTTTCTGCACAAACAGTTTGGTGGCAAAAGAGACCTCACTTGCGGCATAACCGATACAGATCACCCTTCCGGTAAAGGCCACCTCATCCACTGCAGCACGATAGGTAACCGGGTTACCGGCCGCCTCCACCACCACATCCGGACCATCTCCACCGGTAAGGCGTTCAAGCTCCTGATGCAGATCCAACACTCTTGAATTGATGGAATGGTGCGCTCCCAAAGCGATGGCCAAATCCAGTTTATTTTCATCAATATCCACAGCTATTACAGTGGCTCCACGAAGTGCTGCACCTGCAATGGCCCCTGCACCGATCATGCCGCATCCAAGCACCATCACCACATCGGACTTATCTACCCGTCCGCGCTTAATGGCATGAAATCCGACGGTAAGCGGCTCCACCATGGCCAGCTCCAGCTCGTTAAGGTTCGGAGCTGGCAGAATCTTCTGCCAGGGAATGGTGATATACTCCTGCATGGCTCCTTCGCGCTGCACACCCAGGGTCTGGTTCTCCCTGCAGGCATAACTCCTCCCCCTTCTGCATGAGGGACAGTCTCCGCAGTTTGTATAGGGCACCACCGTCACTGCATCGCCCACAGCAAAGCCATCCGGAACCTCTTTCCCCAGCGCAGTGATCACGCCGGAGATCTCGTGTCCGGGTACCCTGGGATAGATCACCATAGAGTTTTTACCCAGGTAGGTGCTCAGATCTGAACCACAGAAACCTACATATTGCATTCGGAGTAATACCTCTCCCCGGGCTGGAATGGGAGTGTCAACCTCCCTTACTGAAACTTCTCCCGGAGTACTGATTACAACTGCTTTCATCTTTTATGCACTTATAAATAGTTGTAGTCCCGGTCCATCAATCCCTCCTGTTTCATCGCTTTCCAGAAGGATTCGGGAACCTTCCGCTGCAGGATCTCAACATTGCTATTCATCTTCTCCGGCTTGCTGGTGTTCAGTGCAATACTTACAACAGCGGGATGGGACAACCCAAAATGGAGAGCCACATCGCCCGGAGCAACTGCATGCTTCCCGCACAATGCATTGAACGCATCCCTCCATCCAAACAGTTTCCTTCCCATTTCTGAAGCAGGATCCACCTCTTTGTAGTCAAACTTATCTCCTCCCGTTAAAAAGCCTCCATGAAAAACCGCCGAGTTGATGATTCCTACGTTATCTCTTTCCAGCTGGTCCATAAACTCAAGAATCTCCTTTGGATGCCTGAAGATGGTGAAGCTATTGGCAAACATCACCCAGTCGAACGGCACATGCCCATAAAGCTCCCTGATAATTTTCCACTCCTTGGAACCAATCCCCACCGCCTTTACTCTCCCCTCTCTTTTCAGATCAAAGAGGGCTCTGTAGGACTCCAGAATCTCTATCAACCGCCGGTCGCGGTCTGCCGGATCGCTGGCTGCCAGCAGGTATTCATCGGGATCGTGAACCGACACCACCTCTGCATGGTAAGTGCCTCCCAACAGCTCCTCTCCCTGTTCAAAGCAGTTGATGATTCCTTCGTAACCAAAGGTCTGTATACAATCATTTTCCAATCCGGCCCATGCCCCCGGTTCAAAGGTGGGTTCGTCCGTAGTTAGCGGAACACGATACCATCCCAGCTTGTTACTAATAACCACATCGCCGGAATCGATCCCCAGCTCCGCCAATCCTTTGCCTATGACCTCCAGGGCCAGGCCCGCACCATATTTCCCGGCCGTATCGATCACCACCGGTTTTTCGGTGCATTCAAACCACCTCTTGATCAACTCCAGCTTCTCCCCGTATGGAAGTTCCCTGTAAAGGTTTCCCAGGTAACTGGTGCCATAGACCACCTGCGACACCTGAAGGGTAGTATTTCCCAATGGTCTCTTTGCTGTGAGTTTCATTGTATCAAAAATTTCATTCTTAGTGCGCAAAAGTCCTGGTCCGGTATCCGTAAAGTGCCACCACCACGAAGCAGATCAGCGGGATAATAAAGGAGATATTCTCTGCGGGCATCGACATAATCGTTCCCTGCTTGATAATGGCTCCCTGCAGGGGCGGCATCACCGATCCCCCCAGGATCGCCATGATCAGTCCGGCTGCACCAAACTTGGCATCCTCGCCCAGCCCCCTGAGCGCGATACCGTAAATGGTGGGGAACATCAGCGACATACAGGCAGAGACCCCTACCAGACAGTAAAGACCAAATATCCCCTGGATCAGGATCACCCCGGAAACCAGGGCAAATCCTCCAATGGCGAAAAACATCAGCAGGCGGCCGGGCCTCACATACCGCATCAGGAAAGTACTGACAAACCTGCTTACAATGAATATGGCCATGGCCACAATGTTGTACTGCTGCGACAGTACCTCGGCCTCCTGTTCACCCATCCCCTGACTCATAAAATACCTGGTACCATAGTGAACAATAAATGTCCAGCACATGATCTGTGCCCCCACATAGAAGAATTGTGCCACCACCCCTTCCCGGTAGCGGGGAATAGAGAAGATCCGTTTCAGTGTGGGTATGAAGTTGATGGAGTGGTTGGAGTCCTCATTTTTCGGCATCCGCACCGCAGCGATCAGAATAAACATCATGATGATCACAATCCCGATAATGATATAGGGTGAGCTGAGGATATCCAGATCGCTCATCTTCACCGCCTCAAACTCCTGAGGGCTCAACAGCTCACGCTGGGCCGTATCGCGCGGATCGATGCGTGCCTGGATAAAGGTCTTGGCCAAAAACATCCCGGTAATGGAACCGATGGGATTGAACGATTGTGCCAGGTTGAGCCGCTGGGTTGAGCTCTCCTCTGCACCCATGGATAGTATATAGGGATTGGCACTGGTCTCCAGAAAGGAGAGTCCGCACGTCAAAATAAAATAGGCGATCAGGAAAGGGGCATAGAGACCGATGGCACTGGCCGGGATAAAGAGTATTGCACCGGTAGCATACAATCCAAGACCTACCAGGATCCCCGCCTTATAGGTAAAGCGCCTGATAAAGATGGCCGCCGGAAAGGCCATGGCAAAATAGCCCCCGTAAAAGGCCACCTGTACCAGCGAACCCTGAATGGTATTCATCAGGAATATTTTTGAAAAGGCCTTTACCATGGGGTTGGTAATGTCATTGGCTAACCCCCAGAAGGCAAAACATGAGGTGATCAGTATAAAGGGAACCAGGTACTGCTTTTCGAGTACCTTGAACTTTCGCTTCTCCATTGGTTTTAATTTTTTAGTTGGTAGCAATCTATGGCATTCTGATATAATATTTTTGTTCTGTCCGTTTCATCCATGGATTCAATGAATTTCAGGACAATCCCCAGCACCTCGCTGTACGCTCCTGCCAGCCTGCATACAGGCCAGTCGCTTCCCAGCATGATCCGCTCCGGCCCAAAGGTGTTCAATACCGTCTCTATATAGGGTAACAGCTCCTTATACTGCCATAGCTTATGATCCGCTTCGGTCACCATCCCAGACAACTTGCACCACACATTGGAGTGTACAGCAAGTTTTTCAAGCTCCGTTTTCCAGGGCTCTATCTTCCCGGTCTTAATCTGTGGTTTACCCATGTGGTCCAGCACAAACCTCTGCCGGGGAAACGCCTTCACCAGCTCTGCTGCACGCCCCAGATGCCTGGGAAAAAGAAGCAGGTCATATACCAGGTCAAATCTCTCCAGCTGTGCAATCCCCTTTATGAAATCGGGGCACAACATAAAATCATCATCCGGTTCATCATGAATCACATGCCTCACTCCCACCAGTTTCGAATGAGTGGCAAACACCTCCAACTCTCTTTCCAGGCCCTTAGAGCGGAGATCGAGCCAACCCACCACACCTTCAATAAACCAATGCTCATCTGCCAGCTTGAGCAGCCAGCGGGTCTCCTCCAGACTTTGCCTGGCCTGTATCACCACCGTACCGGTTATACCGGCCTTTTGTAACTCTTGCTCCAGTTCATCAGGAAGGTAATCGCGCTTCAGAACAGACATGGAATCATCCATCCACCTGTACTCCTCCAGGTTGTAGTTCCAGAGATGATGATGTGTATCGATCATCATCACTTTCTATCCAGCTTGTAGATACGTTCCATCAGCTGCCACTTCTCATCGGCTGTGGCTTTGGAAGTTGTCTTCTGAAATCTGGAAACAAAAGCCTCCCACTCCGACTGGCCGGGCTTTCCGGCCAGCTCGGCCATGGCATGGTCATGATCAAATTCAGGTACTGTGTCCATGATCATAAACAGTCGTGATCCCATGATATAGATCTCCATGTCGAGAATTCCCACCTCAATCATCCCCTGTGTAATTTCGGGCCAGGTGGCACCGGGCGCATGTACTTTTCTGTACTCACTTATCAATTGTGGATCATCCTCCAGGGTCAGAGTCTTACAATACCGTTTGTAACAAGCATAGTCTTTTTTCGAAATAAAGGTCATTTGAAATCTCAGATTAAATCAAACAATCAGGCTTCTCAATATAGTCAAAAAAAAGGAGGCTGCCCCCAGGAAAACAACCTCCTCAGGAATTCAGGAAAATAAATAATTATTACTTTTATAGTTGACTTATATATATTTTTACTATATATTTATACCATATATATATGTTATATGAAAGTCATATCCTTAAATATAGACGAAATCATTTTCAACGAGACTGAGAAGATCGTTGCTGTAATGAAAAAACCGAGAAACAGGTATATCAATGAAGCCATAGATTTCTATAATAAGCATCAAAAAAGAGCGATGCTTGAAAGAAAGCTTCAAAAGGAATCGGAGATGGTCAGGGAGGATTCTATGAATGTCCTGAAGAACTTTGAGGAGATCGATTATGGAGATTAGACAATATGAAATCTGGCTGGCAGATCTGAATCCCAGGGTCGGAACCAAACCCGGAAAAACCAGACCTGTTCTGGTGGTACAGACTGACCTGTTAAACCAGGTGCTTCACCCCTCCACACTCATCTGTCCCATTACATCCACTGTTTCCGAAAAATCAGAGGTTTTGCGGGTCCATCTTAAAAAAGGAATGGCCAATCTTCCCCAGGAGTGTGACATCCTTATGGATCAATTAAGGGCCATCGATAACCGGCGACTGATGAAAAAGATAGGCATATTGCCAGATACAGCTATCACTGCAACCAGGAAGAACCTGAAGATTGTGCTGGATTTAGACTAAACTCGTAGTATGAAACGGATGAAAAAAGTAATCACATTTGGAGAGGTGATGCTGCGCCTGGCAGCTCCCGGTTATGAAAGGTTTCTACAAACACCCCAGCTGAGTGCCACCTTCGGTGGCGGGGAGGCCAATGTGGCCGTCTCGCTGGCCAACTACGGCATCCCGGTCAGTTTCGTGACCAGGCTGCCGGAAAACGATCTGGGGAGTGCCTGTGCAAAAGAGCTTCGGGGCCTTGGGGTCGGTATTGAACATATCGCTTTCGGAGGTGACAGAATGGGAATCTATTTTCTGGAGACAGGAGCAGTGAACCGGGCCAGCAAGGTAATCTACGACCGAGCCCATTCAGCTCTCTCTGAGGTTGCACCAGGGATGATTGACTGGGAGAAGATATTTGAAGATGCCGCGTGGTTCCACTGGACCGGCATCACACCGGCTGTTTCCGAATCTGCCGCACTGGTCTGCCAGGAGGCCGTCGATGCTGCTACAACCAGAGGGCTCACGGTCTCCACCGATCTGAACTACAGGGCGAACCTCTGGAAATGGGGCAAAACAGCCCGCGAGGTTATGCCCGGACTGGTGCAGGGGTGCGATATAATCCTTGGCAATGAAGAGGATGCTGCCATGGCCCTGGATATCCACCCCGATGGTGTGGATGTTACCGGAGGAGCAGTGGACGCAGAGGCCTATCTTTCTGTCTCAAAAAAGATCATGGAGCTGGTTCCCCGATGCAAAAAGGTGATCACCACCCTGCGCGGATCGGTCAGTGCCAGCCACAACACCTGGTCGGGTGTGCTGTATGACGGATCAAAACTCTACAAAGCACCCGAATATAATATCACCCATATCGTTGACCGGGTTGGTGGTGGTGACTCCTTTATGGGGGGATTGATCTACGGATTGCTCACCTACAATGAGGATCTGCAGTCGGCACTCAACTTTGCCGTGGCTGCCTCCTGCCTGAAGCACACCATCTACGGCGATTACAACCGGGTTACCATTAAGGAGGTGGAGAAACTGATGGGCGGCGATGCATCAGGCAGGGTAACCCGCTAGCTACCACTCCCATCGATGGCCTCCATCCTGAACCGGTCCAGAAGGGCCGGTCTGTGTTCCCTCTCCAGGATGATCTCAATCTGCTGGATGATTTCGGGGTGATCGGCCGCCACATCATGCTGCTCCGCCACATCCTCCTCCAGATTGTAGAGCTCCAGATCAAGGTTACCTTTCCGGATATTTTTCCGGATCGCCTTCCAATTCTCCATCCTCACCGCCTGTTGTCCCCCCGACGCAGGAAACTC
>JAGLTY010000064.1 GCA_023135025.1 Bacteroidales bacterium
TTGTGTTAGGAAAGAACAATCTACTGTACTTCTTACAACCTAGAAACGGGCTTCGGAGCCCAATGAACTGTTCAGAATTATGGTAGAAAAGAGAGGGGATTACCAATGTTGACGAGCTTCAGGCTCAATAGGTAACTTAACCTTAATCCTCTCTTTTGTTCTTTCTGATTAGTAGTACGAAATATAATAGAATGTAAACTTAGGATAGGTAAACGCCATTTGCCATTTCACGTTTGTTGCTGAACATACTTGAACTAAAATGATAAGCTTCTAGTAAAAGCAACAAGGCGCGCCACTGGTAAACAGTCGTATATCCGGACCGTTATATCCACTTGTAGTATTATCAGCTATACTACAAATGCCAAATGGACCACTTTTATTACACATTTTGATAAGCAGTAAAGTCCTGGAATCAAGGCGAATAGTATAAAATGTTGATGGGGTAGGTAGAGAGAAATATTATTTGCCAGTGCGCCCTTTAATCCACATCTCCATGGTCTGACCCATGGTCACCATGGAGGAGTATCCCTGCTCCATTGGTAGTTCCGATGTTTTAAGACCCACCTGTTTCAGATAGGCCACAAACCCCTCATTGAGCATGCGTCCGGCTATAAGCGGAAACTCGTACAGCTTCGGGATATTCTTTCGATTGCCAGGCAGGTCATGCTCCCGTTTGCAGGAGCGGGCCGAAGAGGAGAGGTAGATCCGGCATGCCATGGGCCTGGCTTCATAAGCCATGCAACTCCCCGCATCGAGGAAAGGACATGCAGCTCTTACCGTTAACTGCTCCTCCACCGACCTGTTCATGGTGAGCTTCACCTTCTCCCTGGCCCTCTCCAGAATTCCCTCCCTCACCTTTTCCGAAAGATTATGCAGGAGATAATCGTGGAGATAGAGAAATTCATGGGTTACAGCAAATACCTCCTGGTAACAGCACCAGGAACACCCCTTTTTACACTCGGCCGGCACCCCCTCTGTTGCAGAACGCTGAAGAAACGATTCCAGCAACTCATCCACTGCCTGGTAGAGTTGACCAATGGCTCTCTTTAGATTGGCTGTGGTGATCTCCTGATCCAGGTGCTCATGTGCCAGCCTGTAACCATCCCGGTAAAAGATCCGCTTGATCTCCCTTGGTTCCATCCTATTTCAGGGGAAAGGCAATCAGGGTCTCCCATTTGGTGTTGTCCGATTCGGTCATCATGCCTGTGACGTAGAATTCAAAAGCCTCACCGGTCACCTCCAGTCCATTGTCCCTGATGTAACTATCCATCTTCCCGTAGGAGAGGGTGAACTCCTCATAGGGACCGGTATGCATGGCCTGGACGACTTTCATTTCCGGATACTCCACAGCCACAACTTCACCTGCATCAACACCCGCTTTGTTCACGATAAATCCGGCCCTGTAGTTGGAGTGTCCGGTCGATTCATCGTAATCCAGGTAATGGACAAACGCCGGTCCCGACACCTCCAGCTGCTGCCTCTCCACCTCTGCATAAAGCAGCCCGTACAAACGACCCAGCTCCACGCCAATGGTCTCCATAGTGCCGGCACCATCTGTCACCAGGGCCATTATGGAGTTTTGAGCCTCTATGGCAATGGGACCCAGTTTGCTTACGGACCGGGGCATCGACTCCAGGTACTCCTTCAGGTTAGCCAGTCCCAGCTCAAAACTCTGCCTCAGGAAAACCTTACCGAACATCATTGCCAGTCTGCCTATGGGATAGGTGGTCTCCTGGCTAAATGACCAGACCACCCTGGTGCCACCATCTACAGGTTCAAAGCTCCACTCCACCAGCGATGGGGTTTCCACATTGCCAAACCATAGATTAGATTCGATGTATTCGTTTTCTTTAACCGAAATCACCTCCATCCGGCCCGTACCCACTTTTTCTCCTTTCCAGGAATAGGTCGATCCAACATAATCGGGTTTGGGCCCAATGCGTACATCAGCGGTGCTATCCTGTGTATACCAGGGGTCCCATTTATGCCTATCCATAAAGGATGCTACCGTAGGGAATATTTCAGAAGGCTCAAGGGCAATGGTTGTTTCCACACTCACTTTGGCTGTGGCGGGTGCAAAGAGAGGAACAATCAGAATAGCTGCCACTAGGAGACCAACAATGATCAGAATAACTTTCAAAGCTTTCATACTATGCTGTTTTGGTTTCGTCTTTAACTACTATAACAACAACTTCCGGGCAGATGTTCTGTCGGGTTTCATGGAACGGTTCCTTGGAAGGGCCGGGGTCGTTACAATCCGCCGGGGTAATTCATAGGTGGAGAGCTTATCCCTAATCAGATCCAACCAATCATCCACTGGTGGATCATTGCCTTCAAACTCCACTACCAACACCAGCCTGTTGCCCAGTTTCCGGTCCGGTTCCGGCAGCACCAGGCACTCATGCCCTATGCACTCCCCGACCTGCTCTTCCAGCAATTCAGGAATGATCTTGATCCCACCCGAGTTGATCAGGTTATCGAACCTTCCCAGCCAGGAGAATCCATCTCCCTTCGTATTGATCTCCACCAGGTCGTTGGTGACCAGTGGACCTGATGTGATGCCGGGTACCTCTACCTCCAGGCAACCCCTGTGGTCGAGTCCCACACGTACCCCCTCCAGCAGTTTGAAACGGGGCTCCCGCTCCGGACCATTGATCCGCTTCAGTGCAAAGTGGGTATAAGTCTCTGTCATCCCGAAAGTTTCATACACTTCAGGTTCGGCCATGGATGACAATTTCTCCCGGGTGGCAGGGTGCAGTTCTCCCCCACCAATAATCAGTTTCGAGACCCTCTCAAGCGGATCACCATGATTGAGCGACTCCTCAATCTGCAATGGTACCATGGCCGCAAAACCGACAGCTCCTGACAGGTTTTGCAACGGACGGGAGGAGGGTTCGGCAAGAATGAGGTCGAGCCCTCCCAACAACGCCCGTACAACCATCATCTTTCCGGCAATATAGTCTACCGGAAGGGAGAGCAGGGCACACTCTCCCCTTCTGAGATTAAAAAAACGGAGGGTTCTCTCTGCACTCTGGATCATGGCCTCTCTGGAGAGTGTGAAGGATTTCGGATCGCCGGTGGAGCCACTGCTTTTCTGTATGACAGGCCCACCGTCCGGATCCAGAAACAGTGCAATAAAGGAGAATATCTCCTTTTTCCACAGGGGCACTCCGGGATCTTTTATCTTTTCTCTGCTGAAAGCCAGCAACTCTCTCTTTGTGAAAACTTCACCCTCCACGAGCATAGGTTCAAACATATCTAAAAGGTGATTCACAGTTTGATAAATTTCAGATCCCACCTGTTTTCGGGCCGGAACCAGAGCTGCTCGCCTCTACAGACCAGGGGTGAGTTAATGTTGTTGGTATAGAGTGCCCCGGTTCCCAGTCCATGGTGCCTGGTGACCCCCAGTTGCCAGGTCCACTGTGCAATGGCATTGAGTCCCACATTGGACTCCAGGGCCGAGGTGATCCACCAGCCAGCCCCCAGAACTTCGGCCAGCTTAATCCAGTGAGCCGCCGCCGAAAATCCACCCAGCAATCCGGGTTTCAAAACAATATAAGCGGGCCTCACTTTTTCCAGAAGTGCGCTCCTCTCCAGAGGATCGGAAATACCGATCAGCTCTTCATCAAGGGCCACCGGGATGGCAGAATCACGACAGAGCTGAGCCATATTTTCCAATTGACCAGGGGCAATGGGTTGTTCGATGGAGTGAATACCGAACCGTGCAAAATGCTCCATCTTCTCCAATGCTTCATCGGGCTTCCAGGCCCCGTTGGCATCCATTCGGATTACCAGGTCGCCCGCGCCAAATTCGGAACGGATCCACCTGAGAACGTCCAGCTCTTCCGAAAACTCCAGAGACCCCACCTTCAACTTCAACACCCTGAAGCCCAGTTGCATTTTCTCCCTGATCTGACTGATCATAAAGGGCTTGGCTCCCATCCAGATCAATCCATTGGTGGGTATTCCTGTCTGTCCGTCTGTAAAAGATGAACGGTAGAGAATCCGTTCCCCTCCCGTCTCCATATCACGCACTGCGGTCTCCAGGGCAAACTTCACACCCGGCATGGAGGGGAGCGACTGAAGCGGATCCATCTCTCCTCTGCTGATCAATTTGCAGATATGGTCCAGTTGAATCTCCATCTCCTCCCGATCCTCAACGCTGAGTCCGGGAATAAAAGAGACCTCACCAATACCAGTAATTCCAGCTTCGGAAGTGAGTATGATAAACCAGCAGGGTTTCTTTTCCAGGACACCCCTGGAGGTTCCTGCAGGCCTGACAAAAATCAGGGGATAATCGATATAAGATGCCCGGATCATTTAGAGCACCAGTCCTATTCCAAATGAGATTGAAAAGAGAAGGGTAGCCACAGCCAAACGCTTCAGCTCCCTGTTCAGTTCCAACGGAACAGTATTGTTGATTACCCTGTTGATATCTGAGATCAACAGCGGCACCGGAAGCAGGAAAATCAGCTGGTAGTATGATTCGAAATGAAGAATGGTATAGATCACAGCCAGCACCAGGGCTGTAAGCAGAAGAATCACATGGTAGATTTTGGCCCATGGAACCCCCATGCGTACCACCAGTGTATTCTTACCATTCATAGCATCGTTTTCATGATCCCTAAGGTTGTTCAGATTCAGCACCCCTGCACTGAAAAGCCCCACCGAAGAGGCCGGTAAAAGAATGGTAGGGTGCAACGAGTGGGTATGAAGGAAATAGGTGCCGGCCACACCCAGAATCCCAAAATAGATAAAGACCATGATATCACCAAATCCCACATAACCGTAGGGTCGTTTACCGATGGTATATTTGATGGCCGCAAAGATGGCGGAGAACCCAAGCAGGAAAAAGAGTGCATAGAGCATCATATGATCTCCCCTCAGTCCGAACCAGATCAGCATTGATCCCGACACCAGGCTCAACAGCACAAAGAGGGCGATCATCCACTGAATCTGTCTGTGCGATACCATTCCCGACTGTGTAACCCTCAGGGGACCAAGCCGATGCTTATTATCAGTCCCTTTACGGGCATCGCCATAGTCGTTGGCCAGATTGGAGAGGATTTGCAGAAACACCGTGGTCAGAGTCCCAAATATAAATACTCCCCACCGGAAACGGTTTTCGGCATGCGCCACAAGACTGCCCAGTGTTGTGGCAGAGACCGCCAGCGGAAGGGTTCGCAATCGAAATGCCCTGAGCCATATTTGGATAGTATTCATCCTGAGACAAAATTAATGAAAATCTTTGAGTTGAACGGTCAGGGTAATTTGGGAAACTGGTCCCAGTCCGGATCCCGCTTCTCCAGGAAGGCATTCTTACCCTCCTGCGCCTCTTCTGTCATATAGTAGAGCATGGTGGCATTCCCTGCCAGCTCCTGGATTCCGGCCTGTCCGTCCAGCTCTGCATTGAGTCCCGCCTTAATCATACGGAGGGCGATGGGACTGTGTCTCATGATCTTATTGCACCACTCTACGGTGGTATAGTCCAGGTTCTCCAGTGGAACCACCTTGTTGACCAGTCCCATCTCCAGGGCCTCGGCTGCTGTGTATTGTTCACAGAGGAACCAGATCTCCCTGGCCCTCTTCTGTCCCACATGCCTGGCCAGGAAAGAGGAGCCGAAACCTGCATCAAAACTGCCCACTTTGGGACCGGTCTGACCGAACCGGGCATTCTCAGAGGCGATGGAGATGTCACACACCACATGCAGTACATGTCCACCCCCAATGGCATAACCGTTCACCATGGCAATCACCGGCTTGGGCAGGCTCCTGATCTGACGCTGCACATCCAGCACATTGAGCCTGGGCACACCATCTTTTCCCACATAACCTGCAAAACTCTTTACATTCTGATCCCCTCCACTACAGAAAGCCTTCTCTCCTTCGCCGGTCAGGATCACCACCTTGATCTCGGGTTTCTCCCTGCAGACAACAAGGGCCTCACTGATCTCCCGCGTGGTATCAGGGGTAAAAGCATTGTAATAACGGGGCCGGTTGATGGTGATCTTTGCGATCCCTTCGAAAAACTCAAACCGGATCTCTTCAAATTCTCTGAGGCTCTTCCAATCTCTTTTCTCCATCTGTTACAGTTAATTAACGAAATAGTTCCGTGAAGATACGACTATTTTCACTGGCGGTGGTATCCACTTCAACCACCGACAATCCGGTGCCGGGAGCTAAAAGAGACTCTATCTGACGGTCCAGTTCATGGAAGCCGGCAGCACGCCCGAACCTTCTGCCAAATGCTCCGGAGAGCAGCTCCAGCGATACCGGGTGATGGGTAACACTGAACTCCTCAAAAAATGCCATACGGCCGGGACCCTTCAGCAGGCGGAAAATACCTCCTCCTCCATCATTCAGCACAACAATCTTCAGGTTCTCCGGAAAATCCTTGTTCCAGAGGGCATTGGAGTCATATACAAAACTAAGGTCACCCACCAGCAGCAGGTGTTGATGGTTTGAGACCATGGCCGCTCCCACCGCTGCAGAGAGTGAACCGTCGATCCCCGATGTACCCCTGTTGGAGTAGTATTCCAGATCGGGCCGCACAGGCACCAGTTGTGAATTTCGTATGGAGGTACTGTTACCCAGATGGATTACCGTATGAGAAGGAACCGCATCCAGGATCCGTCCAACTGCAGTCAGGTTCCCAAATGGAGCCTGCCGAAGATAGGTTGTGGCACGATCGCACTCCCTCTCCTCTATCTCTTTCCATAATGGCAGGTACTGGTTATCAACCTCGCCCGACCCTGTCAGCTTTTCCAGCAGGCCTGCGATTGAGGGTTCTTCCGGAAGCTCTATTATCTCCGCGCTCTCCAGCGATTGCACAAATAGCTTCATCCGCTTGGAGACCACCTGTTGTCCAAAGGCGATCACCAGGTCGGGAGCAAGTGTGGCCCGCTCATCATCTGAAGCACCTGACAGCACAAGTTCGGGTGTGGATATAAAATGGTCAGATGTCAGGTTGGAGATATTCTCTGCCACCACCACAGCCTGACTACACAGCTGCACCTTTTCAAGTGCTTTTTGCAGCGCAGCATCTCTCTTTCCCATGCCAGCCAGAATCATCACCTTCCTGCCGGTCAGATCAATGGCTGGTCCTGTAATGGTCCCGGAAGAGGGGAATTCGAATTCAATCTCAGCTTCTTTCTGTGAAAGCAAGGAGGCAGGAAGCGGATCATAAAGGGGTTCTGTGAGTGGCAGGTTCAGATGCACAGGGCCTGCCGGATAGCGAACAGCCTCCCTGAAAAGCCTCTCTACCGCCTGGATACCTCTCTTCAGTTCACCCTCCTCTCTTACCTCGGCAGGAAATTCAAAAAAGCCCTTTGAGAAGTTGAAATAGGGTGCGCGCTGATCGGTCACCTGGTTGTTAAACTGGGAGAGGATCTCCCTGGGACGGTCGGCTGTCAGCACTACTAGGGGAATCTGCTGCTGAAAAGCTTCAGCCACAGCCGGCGAGAGATTCATAACTGCGGTACCCGAAGTGGTGACCACCACCACTGGTTTGTCCAGCTGCCGGGCCATTCCCAGTGCCACATATCCGGCAGACCGCTCATCCACAATACTGTGACAGATAAATCTCTTATCTGACGTAAAAAGCTGTATAAGTGGCGCATTCCGGCTTCCGGGAGCAATGATAACATGCCTGGCTTCAACCCTTTCAACCAGTGGACCCAGTTCGGCAATATGTTGAAGATGGTGCATCGGTATCACTCAAGGTTTTTGATATAAGTTCCCATGATCTTCAACAGCGACTGTGCCTTCAAATCAGTTTCGTTCCACTCTTCTCCCGGATCCGATTCAAGAGTAATCCCACCACCCACATAGAGAGAGATATATTCCGGTGTTACTTTCATACAGCGCAGGTTCACAAAAAGGTCGGTCTCTCCGTGATGCAATACCGGTCCCAGGAATCCCGTATAGTAGTTCCTGTCGTGCGGCTCCAGCTGCTTGATAAAACGGATGGAATCCTCTTTGGGCTGACCCGCCACAGCCGGTGTGGGATGCATGGCATCTACAAACTCCCACAGTCTGCCATTGAGCCTGTTAAAATCGAAGGTGAAATCGGTACGCAGGTGCAGCAGGTTCCCTGCTTTCTTAACATATGGGGAACTTATCCTGTAATCCTTCACATCGAATGCCCTTAAGACATCATGGATATAGCGGGTGACATACTCCTGTTCCAGCACCTCCTTGGCGGTCCACCTGTTAATATCAAGGTGCTTCTCTGCATAAGGTCTGGTTCCTGCCAGCGACACAGTGGATACCTTCCCTTCCCGGAGTCTGAGCAGAGGTTCAGGAGAGGCACCAAGCCAGAAGTGTTCATCGCTTTTAAAGAGATAGGTGAAGGCGTTGGGGTGCCTTCTGCATATGGACTGATACAGTTTGGGGACAATCTCCATATGGTTCCCTTTCACCACCCTGATGCGGGAAAGCACCGCCTTTTGAAAGGCACCGGTGGCAATGGACGACTTGATGGCATCCACCTGCTCCATATAGGCTTCTCTCTCTGTCACCACCGGAGCTGCGCCATTCCATTGAGGCTGTGGCCTCGATTCAAGGTTCTCCACGTTCCGGATGGTCTCCGAGGAGATCTCCTCCCCATCGATCACCATATCGGGTTTAATCAATATATAGCGGTGACCGTTCCTGGTATCGAAGGGTGCCATGATAAAGCCGGTCTCCCCGGAAATATCCCTGATCGTTTTCCACTCTACATTTCCCGGAGTGGTCTGAATATAGGTGGTGGAATGCTCCTGCTGAGGCAGACGAAAGGTTACAAAAGGGAGATTTTTGGCAATAGA
>JAGLTY010000065.1 GCA_023135025.1 Bacteroidales bacterium
CCGGCAGCGCAAAACGTACAGCTCCCCGAGAGCAACAACCAGACCCAGGCCAACCCGGTACTGGTGGTCTCCATCGGGCTGGATAAAACAATCTATGTGGACGACCAGGAATACGTCATGGCCGAACTGGAGAGTGTTATGAGAAAGAAACTGGAAAGCTACGGCGAGGCCCCAACGGTCCGCCTGAATGCAGACCGGGACCTCAATATGGAGGAGGTATTTGCCTTCCTTCATATCGCCAAACGAAACCGGTACAAGGTGATCCTTGGAACAAGACCGACGGACTGATCGTTATATAAGTACCATGAAGCTCAACAGAAGAGGCCTCATAGCAACCATTGTCTACCATGCACTGCTGCTTTTGCTGCTGGTGTTTGCCGGACTCACTTTTCCCGATCCACCACCCGAGGAGGAGGGCATCCTGGTCAATTTCGGCACCGACGAAACCGGATTTGGCGATTATGAGCCCATGGGAGACGATCAGCAGGCAGGTGATCCTGAAATGGAGGTCACCCAGAGTCAGGAACCCATAGAGGAAGTAGAAGAGTATGTGGAACCGGTGGAGGAGACAAGAGAAGCTTATACCCCACCCGATCCGGTGCAGGTGGACCAGACCCAGGATGTGGAGGAAACCAAGGTAATAGAGAAACCCAAACCTACTGCTGAAGAGCTGGAGAGACAGCGGAAGCAAGAGTTGGAGAGACAGCGGAAGCAGGAGCTTGAACGGCAACGCATCGAACAGGAGCGTGTGGAACGTGAGCGTCGTGAAGAGCAGGAGCGCATTGAGCGTGAACGGCAACAGCAAGCTGAGAGACTGAACAACCTGGGCAGGGATGCCTTCGGAAATCAGGGTGTGGGAGAAACCGAAGGCTCGGAAGGAATCACCGAGGGAAACGGAAACCAGGGCGATCCCAACGGGAGTCCGGATGCCGACCGGTACGATACCGGGGGCGGACTGGGTGATGGTATCTCTTTCGGGGGACTCGGTTCCAGGCGGGCCAAGGGGAATCTTCCCAAACCCAATATGTCGGACTGCGATGTAACCCAGAAGATTGAAGTAAAGGTGGAGGTCCAGGTGGACCGTAACGGAAATGTGGTCAGTGCCATCGTGACCAGTGCCACCTACCAGAATAAGTGTATCTGGGACATGGTGGTGGAAGCTGCCAAGAAGAGTAAATTCTCAATGGATCAGACCGCCAACTACCGGCAAACCGGCTGGATCAGGTACATCATAGTACCTTAAAAGCATCCAGAATCAATTTGGTGGCTGCAACAAGGATGGCCCCCAGCACAACATATCTGATAAATACAGCTCCACGTTTCACTGCTATTTTTGTACCGATTACGGCACCAATCATGTTCCCTACGGCCAGTACCAGACCCATCCAGAGATCCACATCCCCATGCAGGAAAAAGATCACCAGGGCCAGGGGGGTGTAGAGCAGGATTACGAAGATTTTCAGGGCATTGGCCTTCAACAGTTCAAACCCACTTGCCAGCACCA
Organism: Bacteroidales bacterium; assembly: GCA_023135025.1. Lineage (GTDB taxonomy): Bacteria > Bacteroidota > Bacteroidia > Bacteroidales. The sequence continues at coordinate 1,505 of JAGLTY010000065.1, forward strand.
GGCTGGTAAGCAGGAAAAACCCGACACCTGCCTGGATAAATCCACCATAGATACCCACGAAAAAGAATATAACCACCTGGACCCGGTTTGGAATGGGGGGATGCAATTCGTGACTGTTAATCCAGCGGTTGGGATTTAATAACATCAGGAAAAAGACCACGATCATCACCCCGGCAATGGCCAGTTTCATCACCTCATCATTCAGGTTAACAGCAATAAAGGCACCAGCAATGGCACCCAGGAGAGCAGGGATTCCCACCCTGAAGCCGGAGGGAAAGTCCATCACCTTCTCTTTGTGAAACCGGCTCACTCCCACTACATTCTGAAGAAAAATGGCAATGCGGTTGGTCCCGTTAGCCATATTGGGAGGAAGTCCCAGTGCCATCAACAGCGGAAGGGTCAGAAGGGAGCCGCCGGCAGCCAGTGTATTGATGATACCGGCAACGATCCCAATGGCTATTACAATGATATAGGTGTACCACTCCATGCAGATGGTATCAGGCAAACATGGGGTAATCGGCCATCATCTCATTCACCTCCCTGCGCGTCTTCTCAATCAACAGTTTATCATCAATGTTCATAATAACCCTGTCCATCAGCTCCACAATTCCGGGGATCAGCTCCTCCTTCACCCCCCGAGTGGTAATGGCCGGCGTTCCCACCCTGATGCCGCTGGTCTGGAAAGGCGACCTGGAGTCGAAGGGAACCATGTTTTTGTTAACCGTGATATCGGCTTCCTCCAGGTTCTTCTCCACCAATTTCCCGGTAATATCCTCTACCCTGGTCCGCAGGTCGATCAGCATGGAGTGGTTATCGGTTCCATCGGAGACCACCTTGTATCCCTTCTGGATAAAGGCATCGGCCATTACCGTGGCATTCTTCTTCACCTGGACCTGGTAGGATTTGAATTCGTCGGTAAGAGCCTCCCCAAAAGCCACTGCCTTGGCAGCAATAATATGCTCCAGGGGTCCGCCCTGGATTCCCGGGAAGACTGCCGAGTTGATCAGCGACGACATTTTGCGGATCGTACCCTTTTTTGTGGCCCTGCCCCATGGGTTCTCAAAATCTTTACCGATCAGAATAATTCCTCCCCGTGGCCCACGAAGTGTTTTGTGGGTGGTGGAGGTTACAATATGTGCATAAGGCAGCGGGTTATCGAGCAATCCGGCCGCAATCAATCCCGCCGGATGCGCCATATCGATCATCAATATGGCACCAATCTCGTCAGCAATCTCCCTCATTCTTTTATAGTCCCATTCACGTGAATAGGCCGAGGCCCCGCCCACGATCATTTTGGGCCGCTCCTTTTTAGCCACTGCCTCCATGGCGTCATAATCGATCTGCCCTGTCTTCTCATCCAGTCCGTACGATACCGCCCTGTACAGGATCCCAGAGCTGTTGACCGGAGAGCCATGCGAAAGGTGACCTCCATGCGAAAGGTCGAGGCCCATAAAAGTATCGCCCGGTTCCAGCACTGTCAGGAACACAGCCATATTGGCCTGCGCCCCGGAATGCGGCTGCACATTGGCAAACTCGGCACCATAGAGCTGACAGAGCCTCTCAATGGCCAGATCCTCCACCTTGTCAATCACCTCGCACCCCCCGTAATAACGGTGTCCCGAGTAGCCTTCGGCATATTTGTTGGTGAGACAGGAACCCATGGCCTCCATCACCTGGGTGCTGACAAAATTTTCTGATGCAATCAGCTCAATGCCCCTTTTCTGGCGCTGCTGTTCATGCTCAATAAGTTCAAACAGATCGATATCTCTCTTCATGGTGGTAGATGTTTTTGAAAAATATTTCCAAATTTAATGTTTTGCAGTTGTAATAACGGGAAAGTTGGCTCGTCTTTTTAAAAAACTAACTCCTTATGAGCCTCAACAACCTCAAACAGGCACTCCGGATCCTGTTTAAAGAACGAAGAATCACCATTATCAATATTGCGGGATTATCAATCAGCCTCACCTGTGCACTCTTTATGCTGCTCTGGGTACAGCACGAACTGAGTTATGACCGGTTTCATACCGACTTTGAACAGCTCTACCGCGTGGAGCAGGACCAGTACTACTCGGGTGAGGAGCCCTATCATGTGAATGTGACTCCCTATGTATCGGGACCGGTCTGGAAAGATGAGGTGCCGGAAATTGAGGAGCAGTGCAGGGTTGCCTGGATGAGCGGACTCCTCTTCACAGATGGGGAGAACAAGTTCTTTGAAGAGGGAATACTCTCGGTCGACTCCTCCTTCTTTGAGATGTTCACCTTCGGTTTTAAATTCGGGAATGCAGAAGATGTGCTGCGTGAACCCAATACCATGGTGATCACCGAAGAGGTGGCCACCCGCTATTTCGGTGAGAAGAACCCGGTGGGTGAGGCTATAGAGGTAAACCAGGATCAGGCCTTTACCATCTCAGGCGTTATTTACGATCCCCCTTCCAATACCATCCTCGATCTCAATGTGCTGTTCCCATGGAGCTATATAGAGTCACAGGAGCGCTACACCGATTCGTGGGGAACAAACTCCATACTGACCTTTGTGAAGCTACAGGAGGGAGCTGTCGATACAGTGGTGAACAGGAAAATCACGGAGGTAACCAACATCTACAAGGAGGATAATACCATCGATTATTCAGTGGCGTCCTTTTCCGGAATCCACCTTCACTCCTACTTCGGCTTTGGCCGTTCGCCAGGGGCCATCCTCTATGTCTATATCTTCTCCGCCATCGCCCTTTTTGTGCTGCTGATCGCCTGCATCAACTTTATGAACCTCTCTACAGCCAGGTCGTCCATTCGTGCCAAAGAGATCGGGCTTCGGAAAGTGAACGGGGCATCGAGGGGACATCTGGTAAGACAATACCTTTCGGAATCGTTTATTCAGACCCTGATTTCGGTGGTTGTGGCACTGCTGCTGGCGCTGTTGTTGCTTAATAAGTTCAACCAGATATCGGGGAAAGAGATCGAGGCCGGCGGACTTATCTCACTGCGGTACCTCTTTGGTATCGTTGGCGTACTGATCGTCACCACGCTGCTGGCAGGCAGCTATCCTGCACTCTATCTCTCCGCACTGAAACCGGTCAGGGCCATCAGGGAACAGACCGACCAGAGAACCGGCAGCGGACTGCTCAGGAGAATCCTGGTGGTGTTCCAGTTTTCCCTGGCAGTGATCCTGATAACAGGGGCCATGGTGGCCTCCAGGCAGCTGACCTATATGCGAAGTGCCGACCTGGGTTACAACAAATTCAACCTGGTCCATATTGCACTTCGGGGAAACCTGAGCCAGGAGTATGAAATGCTGAAAGAGAGCTTTCAAACAAATCCCGGTGTATTGAGTGCCACTGCCTCCATGCAGCCACCATACCGCATTGGATCCAACTCCAGTGGTATTAACTGGGATGGGAAAGATCCCGAACAGGATTTACTGGTCTCCTTTACCGGTGTTCACCACAATTTCACAGAAACCATGGGCATCACCCTTCAATCGGGCCGTGATTTCTCTGATGCCTACCCTGGCGATATGTATCACAATGATACACTTGCCAACTGGATCATCAACAGCACACTGGCAGGGCTCATCGGGAAAGAGGAAATTGTGGGGATGGAACTGGTCTTCATGGGGGTTCATGGACAGGTGGTTGGAGTAATGGAAGATTTTCATTTTAAGCCGGTTGGCGATGAGATAGAACCCATGGCACTGGCTCCGTTTCCCTCTGAAATGCTACAACATATGGTGGTCAGGCTGGCACCGGAAGAGCCGCAACAGGCACTCCTGTTTATGGAGGAGAAGTGGAACGAACTGCTCCCTCAGTACCCCTTTGAATATACCTATGTGGAGGATGTGATCGATAGCATGTATCGCACTGAGGAGCGGATGGCTTCCCTTTTAAAAATTTTCATGGTAGTGGCCATGGTCATTGCCTCACTGGGCCTCTTTGCCCTGGCCTCTTTTACTGCCCAGCGCAGAATCAAAGAGATCGGAATCCGGAAGTCCATGGGGGCCACGGAGGAGCAGATCACCGTGATGATGATCCGCGATTTCTCCCTCTATATTCTGATATCGCTGGTGATCGCGCTCCCCGCTGTATGGTTTATCGCCAACTGGTGGCTCAAGGAGTTTTCGTTCCGTATCGATCTGGGAGCCGGACTCTTCCTGATCACCGCGCTGATCACCGCCACTGTAGCGATCCTGACAGTCATGTACCACGCCTTTCGTACAGCACGGACCAATCCGGTACATGCCCTTCGGTACGAATAGGGGTCAACCCACCAGGACGCCCTGAAGCAGAAAAAAGGCTGCGGCAATCAGAGCTCCAACAAAAGGTCCGGCCACCGGTATCCATGCATAACCCCAGTCGCTTCCCCCTTTATGGTTCATGGGCAAAATTGCATGCATCATCCTGGGACCCAGGTCCCTGGCCGGATTGATGGCATAACCGGTGGTCCCTCCCAGTGAAAGGCCAATGGCTGTTACCAGCAGTGCCACGGGCAGTGCGCCCAGGGTACCCAGACCCATTTTCACCTCTTCACCACTATCCAGGGCGATGGAGGGGTCTGCAATATAGAGGATCACAAAGATCAGCACAAAGGTGCCTATCACCTCACTGAAAATATTATTAAGCGGTTTGCGAATAGCCGGTGCGGTGGAGAAACACGCCAGTTGTGCCCCGGGATCCTCTGTACGGTTAAAATGGTGGCGGTAAAAGAGCCATACTGTTAAAGCACCCACGGCAGCTCCAGCCATCTGTGCCAGGATAAACGGAACCACCTGGCTCCAGGCAAAACTACCTGCTGCCGCCAATCCAAGTGTAACCGCTGGATTAATATGTGCCCCGGATACAGGACCTGCCACTGTAACACCCACAAAAACGCCCAGTCCCCACCCCAGTGAGATGACGATCCAGCCACTGTCAAAACCTTTGGTGTCCTTGAGTACCACATTGGCCACTACACCATTTCCCAGTAGTATCAGGAGAAATGTGCCTATGAATTCTGCAATAATTTCGTTCAACATAAAAGTTAATGGTTAATGGTTAATAAATTATGAGACGGGGTCCTGCCAGGAGCGGCTCCTTGAGACTGCCTTTTCCCACTCCTTTTTCAGTGCTTGACGCTTCTCCTGGGAGATCTGGCTTGAGAAGTTACGGTCCATGGCCCACTGCTCCCCAATCTCCTCCACCGATCCCCAGAACCCTGTGGCCAGTCCGGCCAGGTAGGCAGCACCCAGAGCCGTGGTTTCGATGTTCTCGGGGCGGATCACCGGGATTCCAATCAGGTCGGCCTGGAACTGCATCAACAGGTCGTTGACCACCGCACCACCATCCACCTTCAGTTCGCCGATCTTAATTCCGGCATCACTCTCCATGGCCTCCATCACATCATTTACCTGGAAAGCGATGCTCTCCAGTGCAGCCCGGGCGATATGGCCCGCGGTAACACCGCGGGTAAGCCCGGCAATCATTCCCCGGGCATACTGATCCCAGTGAGGGGCTCCCAACCCGGTAAAGGCAGGCACAAAATAGACCCCGCCATTATCCTTCACCGATTCGGCAAGCTGCTCCACATCTGCCGAATTCTTTATAAGACCCAATCCATCCCTCAACCACTGGATCACTGCACCTCCTATAAAGATACTTCCCTCCAGGGCATAGGTGGTCTTACCATCCAGCTGCCATGCAATGGTGGTCACCAGATTGCTCCCAGAGGTAACAGGCTCCTCCCCCGTATTGCAGAGGATAAAACAGCCGGTTCCATAGGTGCACTTGACCGATCCCGGCGAGAGACACATCTGTCCGAAGGTGGCCGCCTGTTGATCCCCGGCAATTCCTGCAATGGGAACGGGTACCGAGAGGATCCCCCTGGTGGTCTCTCCATATACCTCCGATGAAGATTTTACTTCGGGAAGCATGCTTTCAGGTATTCCAAAGAGCTCCAGCAGCTCCTCATCCCACTTCAATGTTTTGATATTAAACAACATGGTTCGACTGGCATTGGTGACATCGGTCACGTGCACCGTCCCCCCTGTAAGATTCCAGATCAACCATGAATCGACAGTACCCAGTGCCAGCCTGCCCTCTGTTGCCATCTCTTTTGCTCCGGGTGTATGCTCCAGCATCCACCTCCATTTGGTGGCAGAAAAATAGGCATCGATCACCAGTCCGGTCTTCTCCTGGATCATCTCCTTATGGCCCTTTGCCTTCAACTCATCGCAAAACTCAGAGGTTCTCCGGTCCTGCCACACGATGGCATTGCAGATGGGCTTTCCGCTCTCCCGGTCCCAGATCAGGGCGGTCTCCCGCTGATTGGTGATCCCGATGGCTGCCAGATCACCGGCACCAATGCCTGCGTTCCGCAAGGCATCGTGCATTACCCGGTTCAGAGAATTCCAGATATCAATGGGATCGTGCTCCACCCATCCGGGTTGTGGAAAAATCTGTCTGAACTCCTTCTGGGCCACCCCTACCATTTTTCCGGAATGGTCAAAAACAATGGCCCTGGAACTGGTGGTACCCTGATCCAGGGAAAGGACGAATTTATTGGTCAAATTGCTCACGACGTTCGTGTTATTGGTTAGTTAATGTTTAATGAAGCATATGAATGGTTGCCAGCTGTGTGAATGTCTCCACCTGGCCGGTCTCCCAACGCTGATCTTTTCCCAGTTCTGAGGCCATGATGGCAGCCACTTCAGATGCAATTCGAACAGATTCCTTAGCATCCAGCTGAAGCACTCTGATACGGCGTGCCAGGCAATCTTCCAGGGTACGGGCCATCTCCCCCCTCACTGCCCATACCACCTGGGCCTTGATCAATTGTACCCGGTCACTTATGACAGCACCCATTTCAGGATCTTCACCAATCAATTTGTCAATCTGCTCTCGATCACTTCCATACCAGTAGAGCGGATCGGATTGGTCAACTCCCTCCTTATAGCCATGTATCTTCAGAGTAGGGGTTACCGACTCCCGAACCGGCAGGTCTGCCCGTTTTGCAGCCGAGTCTACCACATCCTCTGCCATCTTTCGGTAGGTGGTCCATTTCCCGCCGGTAAGCGTGATAAGTCCGCCTTTTGAGATGAGGATCTTATGGCCCCTGGAGATCTCCTTGGTTTTCTTGCCCTCAGCGGCCGGAGCGGCCAATGGCCTTAGTCCGGTAAAAACTGCCAGAACATCGGAGCG
>JAGLTY010000066.1 GCA_023135025.1 Bacteroidales bacterium
GAATATGACAGGACACTGGCAGCTTTCAGGGAGTCTGTTGAGATCAAAGGGGAGAGAGCCATCTGGAAGAACCATTGGATGGCAGGAGGAAATGAGATCACCTGGGATATGGTTCACTATGATGTTCAGCTGATTGGTGGAGTAGCCCTCCATACCGGGAAGATTGCTGAGATGGCAACGGGTGAAGGAAAAACCCTGGTAGCCACACTGCCTGTCTTCCTGAATGCACTCTCAGGGAAAGGTGTCCATCTGGTCACAGTGAACGACTACCTGGCCAAGCGCGACTCGGAGTGGATGGGCCCCATTTATGAGTTTCATGGCCTTACCGTGGATTGTATTGATAAACATCAGCCCAACTCAGAGGCCAGGAGAAAAGCGTATAACTGCGATATTACATTTGGTACCAATAACGAGTTTGGGTTTGATTACCTGCGTGACAATATGGCGCATAGTCCGGGCGAACTGGTGCAGCGAAAACATAACTATGCCATAGTGGACGAGGTGGACTCGGTACTGGTGGATGATGCAAGGACCCCGTTGATTATCTCGGGACCGATTCCCAGGGGGGATGATCAGGAGTTTGGAGAGTATAAGCCCAAGGTGGAGCGGCTTGTGGGAGCCCAGCGTCAGCTGGTCAATACGATTTTTACTGAAGCGAGAAAGCTGCTTGCTGAAGGGGATACCGAAAAAGCAGGTTTTAAACTGCTCCAGGCCCACAAGGGATTGCCCAAGTACAAACCGCTGATCAAGCTTCTGAGTGAGGAGGGCAACAAGTCACTGATGCTGAAAACCGAGAACCATTATATGCAGGAGCAATCCAAGAACATGCACCTGGTGACCGATGAACTCTTCTTTATCATTGAGGAGAAGCAAAATTCGGTGGAACTCACTGAGAAGGGAATCGACCTGATTACCGGTGCATCGGACGATCCATCCTTCTTTATTATGCCCGATATCGGTTCCGAAGTGGCGGAGATCGAACGCTCCAGTATGGACGAAAAGAAGAAGCTGGAGATAAAGGATAAATTGCTCCAGGATTATGCGGTGAAATCGGAACGGATCCATACCGTTAATCAGCTTATGAAAGCATACACCATGTTTGAAAAAGAGGTGGAGTATGTGGTGATGGACAACAAGGTGAAGATCGTGGACGAACAGACAGGCCGTATCATGGAGGGCAGAAGGTACAGCGACGGACTTCACCAGGCTATCGAGGCCAAGGAGAATGTGAAGGTGGAGGCTGCCACACAGACCTGGGCCACCATTACTCTGCAGAACTATTTCAGGATGTACCACAAACTTGCCGGTATGACCGGGACCGCTGAGACCGAGGCGGGCGAATTGTGGGATATCTACAAGCTGGATGTGATGGCCATCCCCACCAACCGTCCCATTGTAAGGGACGACCAAGAGGACCTGATTTATAAAACCAAACGGGAGAAGTACAATGCGGTTATTGATGAGCTGGTAAGTCTTAATAAGGCAGGGCGTCCGGCACTGGTAGGTACCACCACCGTAGAGGTGTCGGAGCTCCTATCCAAAATGCTTAATATCAGAAAAATTCATCACAATGTACTGAATGCCAAGCTGCACCAGAGGGAGGCCGATGTGGTTGCCCAGGCAGGTAAGGCGGGTACGGTGACCATTGCCACCAACATGGCCGGACGGGGGACCGATATTAAGTTATCTGACCAGGTGAAGAGGGATGGCGGACTGGCCATCATAGGAACCGAACGGCACGAATCGAGACGGGTCGACCGCCAGTTAAGGGGTCGATCGGGCCGGCAGGGAGACCCGGGTTCTTCCCAGTTTTATGTCTGCCTGGAGGATGATCTGATGCGATTGTTTGGATCCGAACGGATTGCCGGTATGATGGACAAACTGGGATTGAAAGAGGGAGAGGTGATCCAGCACTCCATGATCACAAAATCCATCGAGCGGGCTCAGAAAAAGGTAGAGGAGAACAACTTTGGAATCCGCAAGAACCTGCTGGAATATGACGATGTGATGAATTCGCAGCGCGAGGTGATATACAAACGCAGAAAACATGCGCTCTATGGGGAAAGGATTGGCCTCGATATTGCCAATATGATGTTCGATGTAACAGAGAGTATTGTGGATGGATTTCACAGCAGCGGCGACTATGACGGTTTCAAACTGGAGCTGATTCGTTTTCTCTCTATCGAATCGCCTGTAACCGCTGATGAGTTTAAGCGATTGAACAGCAATGATCTGGTCGATAGGATCTATGAGGATTTGCTGAATGCATATAAGCGGAAGCAGGAGAGTATATCGGACCAGGCCATGCCGGTGATCAACCAGGTATATGAACACCAGCGCCAGGTCTATGAGAATATTGTTGTCCCGGTTTCGGACGGAACCAGGGTTTTCCAGGTGCTTGCCAACCTTGAGAAGTGTTATAGCTCAGGTGGCAAGGAGCTGGTTCGCTCCTATGAGAAGAGCATTATCCTGGCAACAATTGATCAGTCCTGGCAGGAGCATCTTCGCGAACTGGACGACCTGCGGCAGTCGGTACGAAACGCACAGTATGAACAGAAAGATCCGTTACTGATCTATAAGTTTGAGGCTTTCGAACTGTTTACGACCATGATCGATAAGGTAAACAAGGATGTGGTTTCCACCCTGATGAAGGCTCATATTCCACTGAGGGACCCCAGTAGCGTGCAACGTGCCGAAGCCCCTAAGAAGATGGATCTCAGTAAGTTTGAAGCCAACAAGGATGAGATGTCCAGCTACAACGATCCATCAGGCGGTGGAAAAGGAAAAGATGGACGTACACAGGCACAGCAACCGGTAAGGGTAGAGAAGAAGGTAGGACGAAATGATCCCTGTCCCTGCGGAAGTGGAAAGAAATATAAGAATTGTCACGGCAGACTGGGAGCCTGAGGGTGAACGGTTCCCTATTGAAGTTTGCTGTCCAGTTGTACGATCTCCTGGTGAAGTGCAGATGTGACAGGGATTAAGGGGAGTCTCAAAACGTTTTCTATCCATCCACGGGTCTCCATGGCGGCTTTAACCCCGGCAGGATTTCCCTCCTTAAAGATGGCTCTGATCATGGGAAAGAGCATGTAGTGCAGTTCACGTGATTTATCGTATGAACCATCCAGGGCAGCAGCAACCAGCAGGGATGTTATTGCCGGGTATGCATTGCCAATCACACTGATGGCCCCGTCGCCACCGGCAGCAATCATGGGCAGAGTGATGGCATCGTCGCCCGAGACCACAAGGAATCCTTTGGGACGGTTTTGAATAATCTCCATCACCTGTTCAAGATTGCCCGAAGCCTCTTTAACCCCGATAATGGTCCCCTCGAAATCAGAAGCGAGCCTGAGTACAGTCTCAGCAGAAACATTGGAACCGGTTCTTCCAGGTACATTGTAGAGCATGACGGGGAGTTCCGTAACCGATGCAATGGCAGCGTAGTGCTGGTATATTCCCTCCTGGGAGGGTCTGTTATAATATGGGGAGACGCTCAGCAATCCATGGATGTCACCAGGATCTGTTTTCTTAATGGCTTCGATCACAGCCTTTGTATCATTTCCACCAACCCCCACCATAATGGGCACTCTTCCTCCAGAGGCCTCTTTTACACAGCGAATCACATCCTCTTTCTCATCTGCCGACAGAGTAGGTGTCTCTGCAGTGGTTCCCAGTACCACAAGGTACCCGGTTCCCTGGTCAATTAACCTGTCGGTATGGATCATTAACCGGTCGAAATCGATCTCTCCACCCTGTTGAAAAGGTGTAATCATTGCCACACCGGCACCTCTGAAAAGAGCTGTTTCAACCATTGTCTATGCTATTATACCGGGTTTAAAATTGATACATAGTGTCTGATCTGTTCCGACAGGTATGCCATATCATTCTGTTCTGAAAGGTTGATCATCATATCATAATCGTTCTTCTCTTCTGTGAAACAACCTATTTTGAACCTGGCCGGTGAAAGTTGTACAAGGAACTGAAGTTCAAGCCGGTGATTGATAGTGAAATCGATCAGCATATCCGGATCTTCCCGTTTATACAGTTCCACGGCCTCTCCTCCCGGCTGCAGATACCAGTTCAGGTTACTCCTGGTAATCACGTGAAAGTCTTTCCAGAAAAGCATATCCTGTGGAATCTCTTTCTGGTTCATATATCCGAAAACAGTGCATTTTATACCCTTCTCTTTTAAGAAACCACGGAACTCTTTAACGATATGGAAAGAGTTCTTTATTTGTGCATCAAAAAGGATCACTGCCGATTCGGCAGACTCAAAATTATATACATGGGTCTCCCTGTGAAAATTTCTTAATTTATTCTTCAGTACCCTTCTGCCAATTTTTTCTCTTAAGCCTGCCATCTCTACAAAAATAAACAATTAATCGATGATTCCTCGCAGCAGAGCTGCAAGGAGAGTCAATGTGATTGAGGTAACATGGCCAGGAACTGCTCTTCTGTGATAATAGAAATTCCCAGTTTCTGCGCTTTCTGGTATTTACTGGGACCCATATTTTCTCCGGCCAGAATGTAATCGGTTCTGGCACTGATGGAACCGCTGTTTTTTCCACCATGCTGTCCTATTATGGTTTTTAGTTCTTCCCTTGAATGCTGAACAAAAACACCTGATATAACAAACGATTTGCCTGCCAGTATTTCGCTGGCCATTTCAGTGACGCTCTCCATCTCCATCTGGAGACCTGCAGATTTCAAGCGCTCCACTAACTGCAGGTTACGCTCTTCACTGAAATAGGAGAGGAGCGATTGGGCAATGCGCTCACCTATCTCATCCACCTGCTCAAGGGACTCCTGGTCCGCTATCATCAACCGATCCATACTGAGAAATGCTTCAGCCAGTTTCCTGGCAACTGTTTCTCCCACATACCTGATCCCGAGCGCATAAAGCACCCGGGGAAAGGGGACATCTCTGGACGACTCGATACTTTTTAACAGGTTGCGGGCCGATTTCTCCCCAAATCTTTCCAGGTTTTTGATCCGATGGAAATCGAGCCTGTACAGATCAGATGCATCCTTCACAAGTCCCTTTCTGAAAAGCAGCTCAATGGTGGCTTCGGCGGCATTGATCTCCATCGCCTTCCTGCTGATAAAATGCTCAATGCGTCCTTTGATCTGTGGAGGGCATCCTATGTCATTGGGACAGTAATGTGCCGCTTCATCCTCTCTTCGAATCAGGTTGGTGTTGCACTCCGGACAGGTCGATATGAAATGAAAGGGTTCACTATCTGCATCCCTCCGGTCCCTGTCCACGCCAACAATTTTCGGTATAATTTCCCCGCCCTTCTCCACATAAACATAATCGCCCAGTCGAATATCCAGCAGAGCGATCTGGTCCGCATTATGCAGGGAGGCCCGTTTCACTGTGGTTCCTGCCAGCCGGACCGGTTCCAGATTTGCAACCGGGGTTACGGCACCTGTACGTCCCACCTGGAAATCAATGGAGAGCAGCCGGGAGGTGGCCTGCTCGGCCCTGAATTTATAGGAGATGGCCCAGCGGGGAGTTTTAGCGGTGAAACCCAGTTGTTTCTGAAGTTGTATAGAGTCGACCTTAATTACCACACCATCAATTTCAAAGGGTAATTTGTCGCGTGCCGATTCCCAGTGATCCATAAAATCAAACACCTCTTTTATGGAATGGGCAAGCAGATTGTAACCGGGTACCTTAAAACCCCACGAGCGCGCCGCCTCAAGGCTTTCATGCTGTGTCTGAAACAGCTGTTGTTCACCCGGGATGTAATAGAAGAGGCAATCCAGGGGCCGTTTTGCCACCAGGGACGAGTTTTGCATTTTCAGGGTTCCTGAAGCTGCATTCCGGGGATTGGCAAACTGGGGTTCACTCTTTATTTCGCGTTCTGCGTTCAGTTTTTCAAAACCCTCAGCAGGCAGAATGACCTCACCTCTGATCTCAAACTCGGGAGGAATATTTTCTCCCTGCAGTTGAAGGGGGATGCTACGGATGGTTCGAATGTTATGTGTGACATCATCACCCCTTGTACCATCGCCCCTGGTCAGTGCCCGGTGGAGTCTCCCATTTCGGTAGGTCAGAGCCACTGCCACCCCATCATACTTAAGTTCGCAGAAGTAACGGACATCCTCCCCAACCACCTTTTTTACCCGCAGATCAAATTCGGTAAGTTCCTCTCTGTTATAGGTGTTCCCCAGCGAAAGCATGGGATAGCGGTGGGTAAACGATTCAAATTCTCTATTCAGGTCGCTTCCTACCCTTCGGGAAGGAGAGTTTTCATCATCGAACTGGGGGAATGTGGATTCGAGGGTTTGCAATTCATTGATTAACAAATCGTACTCGAAATCAGAGATGGTCGGTTCTGATTTCACATAGTATTTGTAGTTGTGCTGATAAAGCACTTTCCTCAGTTCATTAATCCTTATTTGGGCCTGCTCCGGGGTCATCAGAATCACTTTTAAACAAAAGTAAAAAATTTTTCTCCTTTAACTTTTATTCTCTACTTTTAGGCAACATGAAACGCAGATTCTGGCATATAGGGGTGCTTTTAGTATTACTTCTCTCTTCAGGGAACTATACTCTGAATGGACAGTTGCAGTTTCCGGGAGAGCCGCTGGGGATCACAGATAATCTGAAGGCAGCAGAGGTGATCTATCTGCTCCCACCACCCGATCCGATGGAGATTGAAGCAGAGATGGAACTGAACAGGATGAGCCATTCAAAGCCCCTGCGCTTTGCGTTGGTGCGCCCGGTGAACCTCTCTCCCGAGACGCATGGCAGCTGGAGCCTTGAGGGAGACATAAGGGTTTGGCGGGTTCATGTTCTATCACCCGGGGCCTACTCGTTAGGGCTCCTATTTGGAAACTATGATCTTATGCCAGGTGTGAAACTGTTTGTATATGATCCCGCTCAGCAACAGGTAAAAGGGGCATTCACTTCCGGTAATAATAAGCGTTCCGGTATTTTGCCTGTGGGACAGATTCCCGGGGAGGAGCTGCTTATTGAGTTACAGGTGCCGGCAGGAATGGCCGGTTATGGAGAGCTGGAGCTGCAATCGCTCTCACACGCCTTTCTCGATACCGGTTTTAAATCTTCAACGAACGGTTGTCCGGCAGGAGAGTTTGGTTGTTCAGATGCATGTGAAATTGATGTAAACTGCCTGGAAGGGGATGACTGGTGGCGGGTCAAACCATCGGTGGTACGGATATTCATTCAAAAGACAACCATTAGTGAATACTGTACAGGCGTGCTGGTCAACAATTCTGCTTATGATGGCACTCCCTATATACTTACAGCCGAACACTGTATTAACAAGCAGGTGCAGGCCGATCAATCTGTATTCCTGTTTAACTATGAAAGTGCAGAGTGTTTTGGGGAGAATGGACCACTGGATATGTCGCTGGAGGGTGCAGAGCTGATCACACATGGGGATAGTATAGATTTCAGCCTGGTCAAACTTGTGCATACTCCCCCCGCCTCCTATGGTGTTTACTATGCAGGGTGGGACCGTTCTGATTTCCAGACCAGTTCAACAACTACCATCCACCATCCTTACGGGGATGTAAAGAAGATCTCTTTTGATGATGACGAGGCTCCCTCCATCCCTGCTCAGCCTGGAGATGTGCCCTATTCCGGACTGGACGACTATCACTACTACTCCTACTGGTGGATCAGGCAGTGGGAGGTGGGCTCCACCGAAGGCGGTTCTTCGGGGTGCCCCCTCTTTAATCAGGCCCGCAGAGTGATCGGTACGCTGAGCGGGGGGAATGCTGCCTGCGGCGATTCTATCGGGTATAATGCTGAAACGGACCGGGTGATATACAACCTTGCACCCAATTATGACGACTATTTCACCCAATTTGGTATGGCGTGGGATCATGAGGAGGGGAAGGGCAATGCCCTGAAACCATGGCTCGATCCTATAGGCGATAATCCTGAAACCCTGAGCGGTTACAATCCAACCTCCACTGAGTCTATCAAAATTGTAACCGGGAAACATTTCCAGGTTTTTCCCAATCCGGCACAGGACCTATTCTATATCACTTCAAAGGAGCCTCTGCAGGGGCAAGGGTACTACACGATCGTAAATCTCTCAGGAGCGCTGTTAAAAAGGGGGCAGCTGGATGGAGAGGGACGTGCTGAAATCCAGACCACCACGCTGCCGCCCGGTCTCTATATTATCAGTGTTGGAGTTGACGGGTACCAGGAGCACCATAAACTATTGGTATCGGATCAATGAGACTTTTCCAGCTGTTGATTGTAGCACTTCTGCTGCTGACAGGCTGTGCTAGCCGGTCAGGCCCCGTAGTTGATCCGGATAGGGACGAACATACAATGACTTATACACGTTATGCTTCTGGATTCAGGGTAGATAGCCAGGGAACCTACAGCGTGGTACAGGTACTTGATCCCTGGCAGCAGAGCAAGGATGTCATCTTTTCGTATCTGTTGGCACCCGACAGGGAGATGCTCCCCGATTCACTAAGGAACCTCCCTTTTATTAAGACTCCGGTAAAAAGGGTTATTGCACTCTCCACCACCCATGTGGCCATGATTGATCAACTGGGAAGTAGTGCGTCTATCGTAGGACTTTCCGGTAGCGATTTTATTTACAACTCCTCCATCAGGGAACGGATCAAATCCGGAGCGGTGAAAGATGTGGGATATGG
>JAGLTY010000067.1 GCA_023135025.1 Bacteroidales bacterium
GACTGCTGGTGATCGACAGGGATCTGAAGATTATTTATGAAAGAGATCCGGAAGATCTTGAGGACCCGTTTACAGGCAAGTTTCTCTACGATTTTCAGATAACACCAGAAGGTTTCATACTGGTCGCCACCCAGGATGGTGTGAGTATTTTCAGGTATGACGACACACTGGAGACCTATGTCAATACAGGGATGTTGCCCGATCTTCAGTACCTGAGTGTAAAGGTGCTTGTAAAGGCAGTTAACGAAAACGAGTACTGGGCTGGTACAGAGGATGAAGGATTGTTCAGGATCACAGGTAGCGGATATGATCCGGAAGGGTATCGTGTGGAGAAAATCGGGTTGGAAAAAGGAATTGAATATGCCAGCATCGCCTCCATTGTTTTTGATGGAGAAAGGAGGGTCTGGATCAACAGTTTTGGTGAAGGGATCTACAGGTTTGACCTGGATGAAAACGGGAACCTTGGGGCTTCCCTCCTGTTTAATGTGGAAAACGGTCTGCCAAACCCATATATCAACCAGGTTTTCGTGGACGAGGAGGGGAACCAATGGTTCTCATCACCTGGGAACGGTATTGCTGTATTGAGGAACCAGGCTTTCACTTTCTATAATGTATGGGAGGAAGAGGGATATACCGATGTAACCGCAGTATATGTGGATGACGATATTAGATGGTTTGGGGGAGAGGGCAGGATCGCCTCTGTCCGGGGAGATGGAGAATTTTCATACCTGGGAAGGAGCAACGGACTTCCCGACGACAAAGTGACCGCCCTCTATGCAGATAAGCATCACGACCTCTATATCGGGACCTCCCAAAGTGGACTATTCAGAAAAAAGGCAGGCAGTTCCAGGATTGTTCCCCTGTTGGTGTCAAAAAATTCCCTGGAGAGAAATGTGAATGCCATCGATGGTGATGGCAAGGTTCTATATGTGGCCACCAACAGTGGGGTCTGTACCCTGAATCCTGTGACCGGTGAGCATACCTTCCGCACAACAGCCAACGGTCTTCCGCACAATAAGATCAATGATGTACTGGTGGACCGGAACGGGGTGGCGTGGATTGCCACTTTTACACCGGGTCTGATCAGTGTCAATTCGGATAAGCATTTCCTGATTGATACCAAAACGAGACTTGAGCTTAAGACCCTTGTGGAGGGCAAGGATGGTGTGATCTGGACAGGTACAAACGGGGGGGTATTTCAATTTGATTTTATCAACGATTCGCTGGAGTATTACACTACCGATAAAGGACTCAAGAAAAATTACACCTATGCCATTGCTGCCGATCCCAGAGGGAACATCTGGGCAGGACACAGGATGGGATTGAGCGCTATCAATCCGGACCGGAAGAGGGTCAGGATGTTTGGCAGGGAATCGGGTTTTGAGTCTGATGTACGTAATAATGCGGTGGATCTGACAGACGGGGGAAAGATGCTGTTTGGCTCTTCGGGGGGTGTGATCGAGTATGATGCGTACCAGGCAAGGGAAGACAGTGTGGCACCCAGGTTAAGTATCAAATCCATTGATATTTCCGGTATTTCCTATGATCCCGATGAAGAGATCAAACTCAAATATGGCAAATACAGGATCCGGTTCGATTTTGTGGGGATCAACCTGAGTAACCCGGAACAGGTGACCTATCAGTATAAATTGGATAATTATGATGAGGAGTGGTCCGATATATCCAGCCTCTCCTATGCCTTTTATGGACGTGTGGAGGATGGGAATTACACATTTATGTTAAGGGCTTGTGATGGCAACGGCAACTGCTCCATTGAACCGCTGACCCTTAATATTTCTGTAAAGATCCCGGTCTGGAAGGCATGGTGGTTTATTTTCTCTCTGGTCATGCTGGTGCTGACCATCATTTTTGTTGTATTTAAAATCAGAGAGCGAAACCAGAAAGCGATTCAGGAGTATCTCCAGCGGCAGCTGGATGAACGAACACGCGAAGTAGTTCAGCAGAAAGAGGAGATCGAGATAAAGAACAGGGATATCACCGACTCGCTCAACTATGCGCAGCGGATACAGGCCAGCATCCTGCCTCCCATTAAGAAGCTGCACGATGCCTTTACAGGTAGTTTCGTGTTCTACCAGCCACGTGACATTGTATCGGGCGACTTCTACTGGTATGAGCAGATGGATGAGAACAGGTTTATTGTGGTGTGTGCCGACTCAACGGGTCACGGAGTTCCCGGGGCTTTTATGTCCATGATTGGGACCACCCTGATTAAAGATATTTGTCTGAGGGACGGCATCACAAGGCCCTCTCAGGTGCTTACTACCCTCGACCATGAGGTGAGGGAGGCTTTAAATCAGAACCTGGAGACCAGCGGTTCCAACGATGGGATGGATATCATTGTGGCAGAGGTGGATATGAGAACCCATAAATTTGTTGTAAGTTCTGCCATGCGCCCGGTGATCATCTATTCAGGCGGAGAGCAGATCTATGTGAAGGGAAGCCGGAGTTCTATCGGGGGACAACTGGATGAGGACAGGGTGGAAAAAGATTTTATCGACCAGGAGTTCCAGCTGAAGAAGGGAGATATCGTCTACATGTTTTCCGATGGTTACCCCGATCAATTTGGCGGACCCCTTGGCAGGAAGTTTAAGATGGTAAGGCTCAAGAACCTGCTCAGGGATATTCACGATAAACCCATGGATGAACAGTACAACTACATCAAGAGCAATTTCTTCCTATGGAAAGAGGATCTTGAACAGGTTGATGATGTGTTGTTTATGGGGATCAAAATCTGATCAATACTCCTCCAGGTCAATTCCGCTTAACACGATTATATCGGTAGTGTCAGTGTTGCTGCGGTTGTAATCCCTGTCAAAGATATAGAAGGTGTAGTAGATGGTGTCGTATTTAATAACAGGGTAGTAGATCTTCAGGTCCATGGTTCCGCTTAAAGGTTGTTTGTCCAGGTAAGGGATCCTGTATTTAAGAAGACCTCCATCCTCATCAGGAATCTCCACATAATCATAATCCTGCAGGTCATAGAGCTGAAGGAAAAAGTTATATTTGACCGTATCGGGCAGGTTCAGTTCGGTTGTATCGACCAGCGGAGGCAGACCAAGATTCCCGTCGCCATCGGTAAAGTCAAAAGTGAGCTGCCCGATGAGGGTTGTATTACCCAGTGCGTCTACCGAAATATAGAGGCCAAATCCCTGGTAGTCCACCACCGGTTCGTCCGGGTATACCGGCGTGATCTTGTTACAGGAGATCATCATCAGAGCACTGAACAGAAGAGTCGTAAAAGTTCTCATTAGAATACAATACTACAAAAATCCTGCCTATTTTTTACGCATAAAGATCCGGATGGGAACTCCTGTGAATTTGAAGTGCTTCCGTAGCTGGTTTTCCAGGTATCGCTTATAGGGTTCCCGGATGTACTGTGGCAGGTTACAGTAGAATGCAAATGCCGGGGCATGTGTGGGCAGTTGTGTGATATATTTGATCCTGACATATTTGCCTTTTACTGACGGGGGATGATACTCTTCAATGGCCTTTTGCATCACCTCATTCAGCTTTGAGGTAGGGATCCTGACCTGGCGGTTTTTATAGACCTCAATGGCCAGCTCCAGCGCTTTATGAATCCGCTGTTTGGTCAGCGCGGAGATAAACAGAACAGGTACATCAACAAAGGGCTCGAGCCGTTGTTTGATCCCCTCTTCGAACTGTTTCATGGTCTGTGTCTCCTTCTCCACCAGGTCCCATTTATTGACCAGCACCACCACTCCTTTCCGGTTGCGTTCAATGAGGTGAAAAATATTCACATCCTGAGACTCAATCCCGATGGTGGCATCGATCAGCAGCAGGCAGACATCGGCATATTCGATGGTCCGCACCGATCTCATTACCGAATAGAACTCCAGATCCTCTTTCACCTTCCCCTTCTTTCTCAGTCCGGCAGTATCTACCAGGTAGAAATCGTGGTTGAACTTGCTGTACCTGGTATGAATCGAGTCGCGCGTGGTACCCGGGATGGGGGTTACAATGTTTCTCTCTTCTCCGATAAGCGCATTTACCAGTGACGATTTTCCCACATTGGGGCGTCCCACCACTGCTATTTTCGGGACATCCTCCTCCTCCTCTTCCACCTTTTTTTCAAACATGGAGGTAAGTTGATCCAGCATATCGCCAGTTCCGCTTCCATTGATGGAGGAGAGAGCTGAGTATTCACCCAGTCCCAGCCCATAGAAAATGCTGGCATCGTACAGTCTGCTGGCGTTATCCACCTTGTTTACCACCAGCAAAACGGGCTTTTTGATCTTCCGGAGCATCCCGGCAATGGTCTGGTCCAGGTCGGTGATCCCTGAAATCACATCTACCAGGAAGAGCACCACATCGGCCTCCTCAATGGCAAGCAAAACCTGCTTTCGTATCTCCTCTTCAAAAATATCATCCGAGTTGGTTACATATCCTCCTGTATCGATAATGCTAAACTCATGACCATTCCAGATCACCTTGCCATAATGCCGGTCGCGTGTAACGCCACTCACCTCATCCACAATGGCCTGTCGGGTTTCGGTCAGTCGGTTAAAGAAGGTGGATTTCCCCACATTGGGTCTTCCTACAATGGCTACGATATTTCCCATACTTCAGATCACTTAATGGTAACCAAAATTCTTAATGAAACGTTCATTGTTGCGCCACTCTTTCTTCACCTTCACACGGAGTTCAAGAAACACTTTTTTCTGAAAGAAGGTTTCCATGTCCAGTCTGGACTCCCTCCCCACCCTTTTTAATGCTTTCCCCTGGTTTCCAATCAGGATCCCTTTCTGGCTTTCGCGCTCCACATAGATCAGTGCGCTGATACGGATCAGCTTTGCTTCCTCTTTGAACGATTCAATCTCCACCTCCACTGCATAGGGAATCTCCTGTTTGTAGTGAAGCAGGATCTTTTCCCGGATCATCTCCCCTACGAAAAATCTTTCCGATTTATCAGTAAGGGCATCCTTGGGATAGTAGGGGGGCGATTCGGGCAGGTGGTCCAGAATCCTGTTAAAAATAGAATCCACATTAAATTTTTTCAGGGCACTGATGGGGATCTTTTCAGCATTGGGGAGAATCTTTTCCCACTGTTCCATGCACGCCCTCACCTTCTCCTGGTTACTCAGGTCAATTTTATTGATCACCAGCAACACCGGAACCTTTGCCTTTGCCACTTTCCGGAGGAATGCATCTTCCGGATCCGGTTTTTCACCAATTTCAGTCAGGTAGATCAGCACATCGGCATCTACAAGTGCCGATCGGGCAGCTTTTAACATGGTCTCCTGCAATTTGTAGCTGGGATCGAGAATCCCGGGGGTATCAGAAAAGATCACCTGGTAATCAGGCTTGTTCAGGATCCCATGAATCCTGTGCCTGGTGGTCTGTGCCCTGGAGGTAATGATGGAGAGTTTTTCTCCCACCATGGCATTCATTAGTGTCGATTTGCCCACATTGGGCTTACCGATAATATTGACATATCCCGCTTTATGATTCATACTACTCGTAGGCATTCATTTTTAACCTGGTCACCTCTTTCTCTGTAAGGAGTCTCCACTTTCCCCTGGGAAGGTTCTTCTTTGTGAGACCTCCGAAATAGACCCTGTCCAGCTTATCCACCCTGTAGCCCAGCGATTCAAAGATCCTCCGCACAATACGGTTTTTCCCGGAATGGATCTCCAGTCCAACCTCCCGCCTGTTTTCACTGCTGGCATAGCTAATGGCATCGGGTTGGATAAAACCATCCTCCAGAGTAATGCCTTCGGCCAGTTTTTTCAAATCGCCGCCCGACAGGCCTTTATCCAGGAACACATGATAGATCTTTTTCTTGTTGCTCGATGGATGGGTCATCTTTTTGGCAAGATCTCCGTCGTTTGTAAAGAGCAGCACCCCGGTTGTATTGCGGTCGAGCCGCCCCACCGGATAGACCCGCTCACTGCATGCATCGCGGATCAGCAACATCACCGTTTTCCGTTCCTTTGGATCATCGGTAGTGGTCACATAGTCTTTTGGCTTGTTCAGCAGCAGGTATACCTTGCGTTCGGTACGGATCCGCTCGCCGTTGTATCTGACTTCATCACCAGGATTCACCTTGCTTCCCAGTTCTGTGATTGACGTACCGTTCACCGTGATCAGTCCCGCCGAGATCAGCTGATCCGCCTCCCGTCGGGAACAGATGCCCGCAGCGGCAATATATTTATTGAGCCGAACCTGGTCGCCGGGTTTTTTAGCACCAGGTTTGCTGGTCTTACTGGACGATTTCCCATGGCCGGGGCCCTTCGGACGGTTGCGCCTCTCTTCCAGTGGTTTTAAACCGCTATCTCCGGTGAGGGAGGGCCTTGGTCTCTCTCTCCTGCCCCCTTTTTTTGGTACTTCTGGTCTACTCAATGGCCTGATTATTAAATATTGTTAAAGGGTACAAAGATACAGCTTATTAAGTTACATTCTTGGAATAATAATTTTAACTTTGGTACCGTTCAAAAATCAGGCAAAAATGAGTTTAGTGATCTCAATTTCAGGCATTCGTGGAACCATCGGAGGGAAGCCTTCTGAAGGTTTAACCCCCATCGATACAGTCCAATTTGCATCGGCTTACGCCTCCTGGCTGATCCGGGAATCGGGGAAGGAGAGACCCTCAGTGGCCCTTGGCCGGGATGCACGTATTTCAGGACCCATGGTGGAGCAACTGGTTTCAGCCACCCTTTCGGCCATGGGGGTGGATGTATATATGATGGGATTTGCCACCACTCCAACAGTCGAAATCGCTGTTACCGAGATGGGTGCAGATGGTGGTATTATCCTGACGGCCAGCCATAACCCGGCACAATGGAACGCATTAAAACTGCTGAACGGACGAGGTGAGTTTCTTTCAGGGGAGGATGGTGAAGCGATCCTGAAGATGGCCAGATCCAACGATTACAGTTATGCTGATGTCAAAAAACTGGGGGCCATTAAACCTCTGGAGGGAATGGACGTCAAACACATTGATCAGGTACTAAAACTGGACCTGGTAAAGCCTGAAAAGATTGAAAAAAAGAAGTTCCGCGTGGCTATAGATTGTGTAAATTCGGTTGGAGGCATCATTTTACCAGCACTACTCAAAGCGCTGGGGGTGCAGGATGTGATAGAACTCTATTGCGATCCCACGGGCGACTTTCCACATAATCCCGAGCCTCTGCCCGAACATCTGACTGAAATTTCAGAGCTGATGGTACGTGAAAAAGCTGATGTGGGATTTGTGGTGGATCCCGATGTGGACCGCCTGGCCATTGTATGTGAGGATGGCTCCATGTTTGGTGAGGAGTATACCCTGGTTGCCATAGCCGATTATATTCTCTCCAGGACCCCGGGCAATACAGCCTCCAATCTATCCTCCACCAGGGCACTGAGGGATGTGACCGAAGGGCATGGCCAATCCTATTTTCCCTCTGCAGTGGGGGAGGTCAATGTGGTCAATGCCATGAAACAACATGAGTGTGTAATTGGCGGTGAGGGCAATGGCGGAATCATCTACCCCGCTCTTCATTACGGAAGGGATGCGCTGGTAGGGATCGCCCTGTTTCTGACCCACCTGGCCGAAAGTGGCATGGAGTGTAGTATGATGCGAAAATGCTATCCCGATTACTTTATCTCCAAGAATAAGATCACCCTGCCTGAAGGAGCCGATGCGGATCAGCTGCTTGCTTCATTTGAGAAGGTGCACGCAAATGATCACATCAATACTGTGGATGGGGTCAAGGTGGATATGCCCGAAGGATGGGTGCACCTGCGAAAATCCAATACAGAACCGATTATCAGGTTGTATGCCGAAGCGGGTAGCAGTGAAGAGGCAGAACGCATTGCCGGTGAGGCCATGCAAACGATAAATGAATTGATTAATTAGATATATTTCAAAAGGAGCATGAAAACAAGAACCATACTAGCCATCGTTATTCCCTCGGTGCTGATCATTGCACTGATACTCTACTCGGCACTTTCCGGTAAAGAGAAGGAGATTGTACTGGAAACCGTGGTGGTACAGGGAGAGTTTGAGATCGCCGTCATGGTAACCGGCGAACTGCAGGCAATCCGTGAGACCGAGATCAAGGCCCCTTCGCAGTTGCGAAGCAGAAACCTGCGTATTCGCAGTGTGAAGATCCAGGAGCTGATACCCGAGGGTACCGTGGTCGATTCGGGACAATGGGTCGCCACTCTGGACCGGTCCGAAGCGGATAACTCACTGAAGGATATCCTGGATAACCTGGAACAGAAAGAGTCGGAGTACATGCGAACCAAGCTGGATACCACCATGCAGCTCAGGGAGTTGCGCGACCAGTTGTTCAATCTGAATTTTGCCTTGGAGGAGGCCGAGATTACCCTGGAACAATCGCAGTATGAGCCCCCGGCCACCATTCGCCAGGCTCAAATTGAACTGGAAAAAGCCAAAAGAGCCTACGTCCAGGCTGAAAAGAACTATGGGCTGAAGGTGAGACAGGCAGAGGCGGAGATGCGCGAGGCGGAGATCAATATGGCCCGGGACCGCCGAAGCAAGGAGGAGATGGAAGCGGTGATGGAAAAATTCGATATCCATGCTCCCGCTTCAGGGATGGTGATCTATAAGAAAGACTGGAG
>JAGLTY010000068.1 GCA_023135025.1 Bacteroidales bacterium
CAGTTTCACATGCCAACGGGATTCTATGGGTGGCCACCTACTTTGGCGTGAGCCGGTACGACGGCAACCACTGGAAGGGCTATTTTGACCATGACAGCGGGTTGGCCAGTAATTTTATCAACTTCCTCAGGGCCAAAGACGATGTGGTCTACCTCTGCACCGATGATGGGCTAAGTTGTTTTAACAGCGAAGAGTGGGTTAACTACAAAAAGACAGCGACGGGAGGAGAACGAATCTACTGGAAAGATGGAGAGTCTTCAACCAAAGCGGATCCCACCGGGATCGCCCACAGCTTCACCATCGGGGTAGATCTCCAGGGGGACGACACCATATGGGTTGCCACCTCCTATGGACTGAGCCGTGGTACACGTATTAACTAGGATAAAGAAAATGAACCAAGATGAGGAAACCAACACACATAACAATGCACCTTCTGCTTGCATTTACGGTAGTGCTGATCTTACTGCCGGTTCAACAGACGGCAGCACAGGACAAGGATGATAACTATGGGAAAACCCCCAGTGAGATGCTTCCATACGGAAACTACCAGGATGCATACATCTATCATTTCCACGAGCCCCAGCTATTTTTAGGGGCAGGGCGTGAGAAAAAAGCTCCTTCAGGGCTTACAGAGGTACGCCTTGGCGTGCTGGCCCCATTGGCGGGTAATGTGATGGCGCCCCAGGGCAACCAATTGCTCCATGGAGCCATGCTGGCAGCAGAGGAGGCCAATGCCCGTGGAGGCTACAATGGACTCCCCTTTAAAGTGATGCCCCACAATGATGTGGGTCTCTGGGGTGCTGCGGCTAATGAAGTGGTCAAGATGAGCGATGAAGGGGCATGGGCCATCCTGGGTACCATCGACGATGTGAACTCCCATGTGGCCATCAGGGTTGCCCTGAAACTGGAGATTCCCATGGTCAATAGTGGTGATCCCGATCCCACTTTTACTGAGACCGGAATCCCATGGGTAATCAGGGTAATCGCTGACGACCGCCAGAGCTCTTACGCCCTGGTGCACTATATCCACAGGAAAATGGAACATAAACGTGTGGCCGTTTTGCGTCCGGACAACCGCTATGGTCGGGTGGGTGTGATGGAGTTCAGAGATGCGGCCCTTCGGATCGGCTATCCCCTGGTAATGGAGATCCGCTTTGCTGATGGAGATACCAATTTTGATAAACAGCTTGAGCGCATTAAAAACTCCAATCCCGATGCCATATTGCTCTGGGGAAATGCCCTGGAAATGGGGCTGATCGTTAACCGGATCAAGGAGATGGGATTGAAACAGCCGATCTACGCATCGGACCGTTCGGTAAATCCTCTGTTCCTGGAGGTTGCAGGAGAAAATGCCGAAGGGATTATCACCACCTGCCAGTACAATCCAAAAGCCGATTCACCAACACTGAAAGCATTCCAGGAGAATTACAGGAAGCGCTTCGATCAGGAGCCCGATGTATTTGCCGCCCATGCCTACGATGGCATGAACCTGATCATCGAATCGATCTACAAAGTGGGATTGAACAAGGCGCTGATCAGGGATATGTTAACCGACCTGAAGACCTTCCAGGGTTACGAAGGGGTCACAGGCGAGATTTTTCTGGATGCCTCATGGGCCGATATCGGCCCCATCTGGATGGCCGAGATCAAAGATGGGGACTATATATTCTCCCCCGCCTCATGGAAATGGAAATAAAATAACCATAGATAAACCGATAAAGAGATGGAAACAGATTCGTGCAGTATCGAAACTTTAATCAAAACAGATGACCCCGAACTGGTCAGAAGAAGTGCCAGACCGGAGGGAACCATAGTCGATGTCAACGGCATCAGGATTGGCGGCAAGGAGATTGTGATCATGGCCGGTCCATGTGCAGTTGAGAGCGAGGAACAGCTTACCGAAACAGCCAAAAGTGTCAGGGCCGGAGGTGCCTCTATCCTGAGAGGCGGGGCATTTAAGCCGCGTACATCTCCCTACAGCTTCCAGGGTCTTGGTAAGGAGGGGCTGGAGATGCTGGAGAGGGCCAGGAACGTTACCGGCCTGTCGGTTGTCTCCGAAGTGATGGATACCCGGCAGGTGGAGACGGTAGCCAGATATGCAGATATACTGCAGATCGGTTCCCGGAACATGCAGAACTTCCCCCTTCTGAAGGAGGCGGGAAGGGCTTCAAAACCGATCCTGCTGAAAAGAGGGATGATGGCCACCATCGATGAGTACCTCAATGCAGCCGAATATCTCCTTTCGCATGGCAATACACAGGTGATCCTGTGTGAAAGGGGTATCCGGACCTTTGAATCTTCTACCCGTTACACCCTCGATCTGAATGCCATTCCCGTGCTTAAACAGCGCACCCACCTGCCTGTGCTTGTGGATCCAAGTCACGGTACAGGCATACGATCGCTGGTAGCCACCATGGCAAAGGCCTCTATTGCTGCTGGAGCCGACGGACTCCTGATGGAAGTGCACTACAAGCCCGAAGAGGCGCTGTGCGATGGTTCACAATCGCTCTATCCTGAAGAGTTCGGGATGATGATGGAAGATCTCCGAAAAGTTGCAGTGGCTGTTGGCCGCACCATTCACGTGCTCTAAAACTGCCAGGCATTGACCCGGCTTAGCCTATACCTGCTTATAGTGGCACTCACTCTGCCTCTCAGAGGTGTGTCGCAAAATCAACAGCAATTACCTGCAGAATCCTCTGCCCAACCGGGAGACATCACTATTGGTCTGCTTCTCCCCGACCACACGCAAACCGGTGTGATAGCGGCGGCAGAACTTGCCATTGACCGCACCAATACGGCAGGCGGTTATATGGGCAGAGAATTCCGACTGGTAGTACGCACTGCTGAAGGATTCTGGGGTGCAGGTTCGAAAGAGTCGGTCAGCCTGGTATATGAGGACCATGTACGTGCCATCATTGGCTCGCTGGATGGCAGAAACGGGCACCTGGCCGAGCAGGTGGCCACCAAATCGCACCTAACCTATATTGAGACATTTGCCACTGAGCCAACCCTTTCCCAGGCTTTTGTCCCCTGGTTCATGCGGGTGGTGCCCAACGATAACCAGCAGTCAGCCACCATTCTTGATCAGATCAAAAGTGAAGGAGGCGGCACAATCGGTATCCTCTCCACTGAAGCCTACGATACCAGGTATGCTGTAAGGAGCCTTGCAAAAGCAGTCGCCGGTAAAACCGGCATGCCCCCCCAGGTGTTTGATCTGGAGACCACCACCATACACCAGAAAGAGATCATTGAGAAAATACTCAGCAGTGAGATTAAACATCTGGTGCTTCCTTTTGATGCAGCTTACCTGAAGGAGCTGATCATTTCCCTGCGACAGGTGAGACCCTCCCTTAAAATTTACGGCACCCTTCATTTTACCATGGGGATTGAAAGTCGGAAATCAGGCTGGGATGCTTATGAAGGGGTCTATATTCTTGGCCCCCGTTTCGACAGAGAGAAATATACTTCCCTGCCCGATAGCCGTTCAGTTTATATGTACGATGCCGTAAACCTGGTGATCAACGCCATTCAGAAGGCTGGAACGGACCGGGTGGCGATCACTGATTACATTTCTGAATCGGTTTATTCCAGAGGTATCACAGGAAACATCTCCTTTGATGAACTTGGAAACAGGCAAGGAGCCTCCACCCTGCTCCGCATCCAAAACGGACTACCTATTTTGATTAAACACCCCTAAAACATAAGCATGCGATCCCCTAACAGGCTGTTGACCTTAATGATCTTCACACTTGGCATGATCACTCTCACTTTGAGTTGCACCCGCCATTCCGACAAAACAGCACCCCATATCATCTATATCCTGGCCGACGACATGGGATACGGAGATGTCTCAGCCATGAATCCCGAAGCCGCCTGGGAGACCAAACATATCGACCGGATCGCCAGAGAGGGGATACGGTTTACCGATGCCCATACCGGTTCAGCAGTCTGTACCCCCACCCGCTACGGGGTGCTGACAGGGCGCTACTCCTGGCGGACCCGTCTGAAGGAGGGGGTGCTATGGAGCTGGGATGAACCCCTGATCCAACAGGGTGAGACCACTGTTGGCTCATTGTTACAAGAGAAGGGATACACCACTGCCTGTATTGGCAAGTGGCACCTGGGGCTCGGTTGGCAGTACCATGCAGAGAAACCGGATAGTGCCGATTTTGCCAAACCGGTGAGAGGCGGACCCATCACTACAGGCTTTGACTATTTCTTTGGAATCACCGCCTCCCTGGATATCCCTCCCTATGTCTATATTGAAAATGATCGTCCCACCATGGTCCCTCTCAAATATACCCGGGACACCTCGGAATACGGATGGTGGAGAAGCGGGTTAACCGGTGATGATTTTGTGCATGAAGAGGTGCTTCCGGTACTTACCCAAAAGGCCGTAGCTTTTATTGATAACCATATGACCGGCAAACCGGATGATCCCTTTTTCCTCTACTTTCCCCTTCCTGCCCCTCATACACCGATTCTTCCCACCGACCAGTTCAGGGGAAAAAGCGGTACCAACCCATATGGAGATTTTGTGCTGCAGGTGGACCATACCGTAGGGCAGATCCTGCAATCGCTTGAAGCACATGGAATCGCCGATAATACACTTATCATCTTCACCAGCGACAATGGCTGTGCCCCCTCTGCCAACTTTCCGGAACTGGCCAGGCACAGCCACAACCCCAGCTATCGTTTCAGGGGACATAAGGCAGATATCTATGAGGGCGGACACCGGGTTCCGTTCGTGGCCAGGTGGCCAGGTCATATCAAACCGGGAGGAGAGAACCACCAGGTGATCTGTCTGACCGACCTGCTGGCCACCGTAGCGGAGATCACAGGAGCGACAACCGAACCTTCAACAGGAGTAGATAGCTACTCACTGCTGTCCGCGCTGCTGGGAGAGACGGACCAACCTGTGAGGGAAGCCACAGTACACCACTCTGTCAATGGATCCTATGCCATCAGGAAAGGGCCATGGAAACTGATTCTCTGTCCAGGCTCAGGTGGATGGAGTGATCCCAGACCGGAATCACCAGGCATCGATAAGCTGCCCCCGTTCCAGCTATACAACCTGGATCAAGATATTGGAGAGACCGGGAATCTCCTGGAGCAATACCCTGAAGTTGTGGAAGAGCTAACCACATTACTGAAGCAGTATATACAAAACGGGAGAAGCACCCCCGGACCCAGACTGGATAATGTTCCTTCGGAAAGCTGGCCCGGACTCAACTGGATGGCTGAGTAAAAGAGAGGTTGTTCACAAAAATATCCTGGAAATCCTGCTCCGATTCCAGGTTGACATGAGTGGTGATGGCCAGAATCTCTTCAGGAACATCCATCTCTGAAAAAAGAAACATTTTGGCCCCGATCAATGCAGAATTGCCCAGTTTACGAAAACGGTCCAGTGGAAAATCCATCATACCGGTGCGAACCATCTTCTCCAGGTTGATGTAGTTCCCAAAAGCACCGGCAATGTAGATATGGGACACCTCCTCTGAAGTAATCTTCATCTTCCGCAACAGGATCGAAATACCAGCTGCTATGGCCGCTTTGGCCAACTGGAACTCCTGGATATCTTTAGCTGTAAGTGTCACCTCTTCGGTCAACTCTATCTCTGCATCGCCTGAGATAATTTCACCGAAATCACCCAGCTCACCTCTATCCAGCAGCACTGCCACTGCATCGATCAGACCACTGCCACAAATTCCGGAAGCCGGAACATTTCCAATCACACTGCACAACATCCCCTTCATGCTATCTGCCACAGAAGAGATGGCCCCTGTGGTAGCCAGCATCCCCATGGAGATCTTTGCACCCTCAAAAGCGGGACCTGCAGCTGTGGAGGCACATAATAATTTCTCGCTGTTTCCCACCACAATCTCACCATTGGTGCCCAGGTCGACCAGAAGGGAAAACTCCTTACGGCGCCGCATCCCTGTGGCATGGATCCCTGCAAGGATATCACTTCCCACAAAGCTGCCTATGGAAGGATAGAAACTGATACGATTACAATCAATGTTCCACTCCAGCTCTAAAGCCCTGAATTGTTTTGCACCCAGGTCGGGCGATTCAAATGGATAGAAGGAGAGTGGCCTGCTGTCGGAGCCTGCAAAAAAGTGCTGCATCACTGTATTTCCTACAATCACAATCCGGTCGATGGAGATCTCCCTTCCGCTGATCAGCTTCAGCAACATGGCGCCAATCTCCTCCCGGATCAATCTTGTCAGCATTCGTTCATTGCCTGCCATGGCCGATTCAAGCCTGGAGATCAGGTCACTTCCCCATCTCCGCTGTGGGTTCAGGGCTGTTTCAACGGCCAGCACCTTCGCTGTGGAGAGATCCACCAGCTGGGCCACCAGGGAGGTGGTCCCCAGGTCCACTGCCACACCATAGCCCCTACGGGATTCAAATGAGAAAAGGGTATCATCGGCCTGGATCATCGCCTCATACTGGCCCACCTCCAGCACCAGATCACCTTCAGCCCGACTCATGCAGGCCAATCTCCAATCCTGTGAGAGACCCAGTTCCTTCAATCTTCTCTTATGTTCCGGATCGGGAAGGATCTCCCCCTGAAGCAGCTTTACCTTGCATTTGCCACAACTGCCTTTTCCTCCACATGGAAATTCAACGCCGAATTCATGTAGAACATCAATCAACGAAATACCTCTGGTGACAGATATCTCCTTACCCAGAGGATGAAGTTTTATCTGAACGGTTTGCAAAACTTACGCAACTAGCTCCTTCAGATACTCAACGGCACCCCTGGGATCGGGAGAGTAGAAGTCGGCTCCGATTTTACTCCTGAAATCATCAGTTAACGGTGCTCCACCCACAAGAATCGTGGTATCAGGATGGGTCTCTTTGATCTTCCTTACAATCGCCTCCATATTGGCCATGGTTGTAGTTAGAAGTGCCGAAAGCCCAACCACAGCTCCGGGATTCTCTGAAACGGCCCGATTGAAGGTATCTTCATTTACATCCACACCCAGGTCAATGATGGTCCATCCTCCACCTTCAACCATCATGGCCACAAGGTTTTTTCCTATATCGTGAAGATCCCCCTTAACAGTACCAATTATAAATGTCCCTTTGGTTTTTACATCACCACTCTGAAAAAAGGGCTTCAGATGTTGCATGGCCGCACCCATGGCTTTGGCCGACATCAGCATCTGGGGCACAAAAATTTTATTTTCCGAGAACTTCTGTCCAACCCGGTCCATGGCCGGTACCAGCGCTTCGGTCAGTAAATCTGATGGAGCGACACCATTGGCCAGCAACTGACTGGCAAGTTCATCAGCGCCATCCTGACCTTTCATCTGGGGAGGATAAGGAGAATTCTTGTCCACTTTTCCGGCTTCAACGGCTTCACTCAGTTTTGTTAATAAGGGATCCATAAAATTGCGTTTTTATTTATTGTAAAAATAGTGATTATGAAACAGTAAGTTGATATTACATTCACTGTTTATGATGCTATTTTGATTATCTTATTAATTTTAAACAAAATTATACCATCATGAAAGAGCTGCCTGAGCAGATCAAACTAAATCCGGATGAATCCTACTACATAGGAATCTTTCAGGACCACATCGATCAGAGCAGGTGGCACTACCACCAGGAGTTTGAACTCAGCTTTATTACCGAGGGTTCGGGCAGAAGGATCGTGGGCGACTCGGTGGAGGAGTTCCATCCGGGCGACCTGATCTTTATTGGTCCGCGTATCCCCCATGTATGGTTCTCAGAAACCCCGTTGCTTAACCAGCACTCGGGACGGACCCTGGAATCGGTCTACCTGCTTTTTAACCAGGATATTCTGCCCGATGAACTCACATCACTGCCCGAATTCAACCATGTGAACCGTGCCATACAGCTGTCTGAACGGGGCATTCGTATCACCGATGATACGCTGAACCAGGTAAGCCGGATCATGCTGCAGCTCCCCTACCTTTCGGGCCTGAAACGGCTGATGCTATTTTACGAAATCATGGATATTATCGGTAAGAGCAGTTCGTTCCAATTCCTGGCAAGCAAAACCTATGTAAGGTCTAAATTCGAAGCTGCCAACAACAGGGTGAAAAGCATTCATGAATTCCTGATGAAAAACTACCGGGAAGAGATCAACCTTGATGAGATTGCCGGGATCGTCCATATGGCGCCTGCATCGGCCTGCAGATTCTTTAAATCCTCCACCGGGCTTACTATTTTTGAATATCTGAATAAAATCAAGATCGATTACGCATGTAAGCTTCTGCTAAATACCGACTTGAATATTGTGGATATCAGTTACGATTGCGGATTCAATAACCTGAGTCATTTCAATAAACAGTTCAGGAAATTTATCGGTAAAACACCTACCCAGTTCAGGGGCCCCTTTAGGGCTCATGTTAGTAAACTCCGGCATACGTCCAGCTGGATACAATAGCGTGTTTTATCCAAATCATATAATTATGCAAATATTGCATCATATATGGGTAATTGGGACCATCATATACAACTCTAATCAGAATAGTTTTACCTTCAATAATTAAATCATTTTACAATGAACGACCTGGATATCGCCAAAAAAATAAAACTTCAACACATCACAGCAATAGCAGATAAGC
>JAGLTY010000069.1 GCA_023135025.1 Bacteroidales bacterium
CTGATTTATGGCACTTTTAAATACAGGGAACGGCAATTGATTAAGGAGAAGCGGATACTGGAAGCAAAGGTGAAGGTGCGCACAAAGGAGATTGAGGATCAAAAAGTGGAGATTGAGGCACAACGAGACGAGATTTCGGAGCAGAAGAGTTATGTGGAGGAGCAGCGTGATCAGATTATCCTGCAAAACAAGGAGATTACCGATAGTATACAGTATGCCAGGAGAATACAACAGGCCGTTCTGCCCGGGAAACGAACCCTGGAGAAGGCCCTGCCTGAACATTTTATCCTCTTTAAACCGAGGGATATTGTAAGTGGCGATTTCTACTGGGTGGAGAAAAGGGAGGAGCAGATTGTGGTCTGTGCAGCCGACTGCACGGGTCATGGTGTTCCGGGTGCGTTTATGAGCCTTTTGGGACTGACCTTCCTCAATGAGATTGTGAATCATGAGGGCGTCCTGAAGGCATCTGAGATTTTAAACAGGTTAAGAAGCAATATCATCAGGGCCATGTCCCACAAAGATGAAGCGGAGCAGGCCAAGGACGGTATGGATCTCTCTCTGGTGGTGATCGACCAGCAGTTGGATATGCTGGAATTTGCAGGAGCCTACAATCCGATGTTGCTTGTCCGAAAAGGGGAATTAATTGAATACAAAGGAGATAATATGCCTGTTGGAATGCATATTATTAAAGAAAAACCATTTACCAACCACAGGATACAGCTTGAACATGAGGATATGATCTATCTTTACTCTGATGGATATCCCGATCAGTTCGGAGGAGAGAAAGGGGGGAAGTATAAGGCTAGGCCCTTTAAGAATTTTTTGACCCGGATCAGTGCGGAACCGGTAAAAAAACAGGCCAGTCTGCTGGATACTGAATTGAAGAATTGGATGGGAAACGAGCCCCAGGTGGATGATATCCTGATCACTGGTATCCGTTATTTGAAGTAAACCAAACCATTGATACGATGAAAAAAGATTTACTTGTAGCCATTTTAATGTTGATTGCCGGAAATGTGGCAGCTCAACAGCTTGTTCTCGGAACCCATGATGTGGTACGTTTGGGCGAATACCCTCAGGATGCCTATCTGATTGAGGCTGATGCTACCAGTTTTTACAGGGTTTCAGGGGGGAACTCCACCAGTTCGGACCACCCCTTGCTGACGGAGGCGCTCAATCCCGATTTCATGAGCATCTATTTCATCAAATATGACCACGACGGAGTTCCCCAGAAATCCAATTTTATAAGGGGGACCAGTGATGTGGTGTATGCAGGCTCTTTTAACAGCGGATTCACCGTCATGTCCAATGCCAATCAGGAGGTGGATGCCAATGGAACGATCTTTGCCATTCCCCCCTTCAGCGAAGTGGAGTTTATTGCCAACTATGATCATGAATGCCAGCTGGAGAGGATCATCAATATCTGGGCGCTAACTGACAGTCAATATGTCAATTCCGATGCCATAATGGACCCGTATGATGGTTCAGTATATGTTTATGGAAAGGCCTCGGAGCCCCTGGAGTTAAGAGATTTCGGGACACTTGCAAAGGATCTTGATTCACCTGACAGCTATCTCTATCTGATCAAGTACAACCACAACCTGGACCTTCAATGGGTTTACCAGGTTGGTTTCGACATGGTGCAATCGGGGACCTCTCCCTATTTCGATAGAATTCAGGTATACCCGGGAAGAGATGGTGCGGTACTGATTACAGGAGTCTATGGTTCTGAAAGTAGTCCACTGATCAGTGGCAACTCTCTTCCGCCTTATGTCGACAGTAATGGTACATTTGCAGTGCTGCTTGATGGGGCCGCTCAGCCCCAATGGGTGCTGGACGGTCTTATAAATGGTTCCGGTTTTGCAACCCGGATTTTCAAAGCATTCCCTATGCCCGATGGAGATTTTGTTTTGACCGGGAACACCAATACAGGCTACTATAAGTTGGGGGAAGCTGAGTTTAGTTTTGTTGATGCCTCGGCGAACAACCAGTTTGTATTCAGAATCGATCCGGTGGGGAATCCTGTATGGACCAGACAGTTTGAGAGCCAGGGGCCGGTCCAGGAGGGGAAGAAGAAAAGTACATCCAGTCAGGTATTGGACAGTTATGTTTTCTACGATGCTATTGCCTGGAAAAGCAGGCTGCTCTATCTGACTGCACCATTTGATAACCCTGGTTTATCGGTGGCTGGAGAGGTCATGAATCTAACCTATCCAAGAGGCATCTATTTAGCTGCACTGGATCTCCGGAATGGTTCGGAGTTATGGGGCTATGCACTTTCGTCCGATGATGTACAGCTACTTGGTTTTGATGTGGACCGTTCGGGGAACGTATCACTAATGGGATACAACTATACAACACAGGATCTGGATGGGGTTGCCGAGGTGGCTGCAGTAGACGGCAATTTTGTTTTTCATGTGGGACTCGACTACAATGGCCGGCCCCTCTGGTATAGCAATGCCAACCTGTTGAATCCGCCATACAGTGATCTAAGAGGTGTGGACCTGGAGGTCCTGCCCAATGGAGAGGTGTTTACCTCTTTGAAAATGGATGCAACCAATGACATTGTTATCGGGGAATCGAGTTTAAGCGCAGGTGCATCTTCACAAACCAGCTGGCTGGTGGAACTTGCCTCGGATGTGAAGCTTGGAGGAACGGTGACCGATGCAGATGGTAATCCGGTCTATCCAGGCTATGTAAAGGCCATTAAATCGGCCTGGTGGGGAATCTACCCGGAGGTGGATTCGGTATTTTTGGAAGTTGATGGAAGCTATCTGTTTGATGGTCTCTACCCCGGGAACTATACGTTGCAGGTAGTACCGGATCGAAGCCAGTATCCCAATGGTATACCCACCTATTTTGGTGACCAGACCGGCTGGAAAGGGGCCCCTTTCCATGATATCTATCCCAAATTCAATTCAAATATTGTGGATATCAAACTTACTGAGGTACCACTCTTGACTGCGGAAGACGGCTCGGGAGAGATGTCCGGCACCATTTCGGTTGAGGATGAGGTGGATGATGCCCTGAAAGGGACCACTGCCCGTCCTTCTCCTAAATCGTCTGTGATTTTGCTAAAGAAGACCAAGAAATCTACCATGGCAGGTGAAGTGGTTGCCTATGTGGAGACAGATGAATTCGGCATGTTTACCTTTAATAATGTGCCCGATGGGGATTATCTCCTCCATGTGGAGGTTACGGGACTGGAGATGCTGGAGACCCATGATGTCACAATAGTGGCTGATCAGATTGTATCGGGTCTCGATTATACCATCAGCGGTGACGGGATTTACATTGGCTGGCCAGTTGGGGTATCCCTGCTGGAGAATGAAACAGTCACTCTCTATCCAAATCCTGGTCCCGGTTTGGTTCTGATGGATCTTCCTGCTGCCGGGGAGTATGCGGTGACGATTTATGCTACCGACGGGAGAATGGTTCTGAAAGAGCGGTTCACATCAGCAGGTGGAGCCAGAAGTATCAATATCTTCGGGGCGAATGATGGAATCTACTTTATCAAAATAGAGGGACCGGAAACAGATGCAATAATCAAGTATATCAAGAATTAATAAGCAGCTTAAAATGATTGGATTGTTTTGGTTATGATCTCAACGCACTCCAT
Organism: Bacteroidales bacterium; assembly: GCA_023135025.1. Taxonomy (GTDB): domain Bacteria; phylum Bacteroidota; class Bacteroidia; order Bacteroidales. The sequence continues at coordinate 3,620 of JAGLTY010000069.1, forward strand.
TAGCTGCTCCTCAGTGATTACAAGGGGAGGAGCGAAGCGAATGATGTGTTCGTGCGTGGGTTTGGCCAGCAGTCCGTTCTCTTTCAGCGCCACACAGACATCCCAGGCACTCTTGCCATCGGTGGGTTTGATCACAATGGCATTGAGCAATCCTTTGCCCCTGACCAGCTCCACCATGGGGGAGTCGATCTTCCTTAGCTCAGCCCTGAATTTTTCTCCCAGATCCTCGGCACGTTGGGAGAGCTTCTCCTCTTCAATTACTTCCAGTGCCGCAATGGCAACCTTGGCAGCTACCGGGTTACCACCGTAAGTGGAGCCATGCTCACCCGGTTTGATGCAGAGCATGATATCATCATCAGCCAGCACCACCGATACCGGATAGACACCCCCTGAAAGGGCTTTGCCCAGGATCAGGATATCCGGACGAACCTCTTCATGGTCACACGCCAGCAATTTGCCGGTACGTGCCAGGCCGGTCTGTACCTCATCGGCAATAAAGAGTACATTCTTCTCTTTACACAGCTCATATGCTCTGCTCAGGAACCCGTCGTCGGGTACATAGACTCCTGCCTCACCCTGGATGGGTTCCACCAGGAATCCGGCCACGTGTGGATCCTCCAGCGCTTTTGCAAGCGCTTCGGTATCGTTATAGGGAATGGTCACAAAACCGGGAGTAAAGGGACCAAATCCTTTGTATGAATCGGGATCGGTCGACATGGAGATAATGGTGATGGTACGGCCATGAAAATTGCCTTCACATACAACGATTTTGGCCTCGTTTTCGGGAATACCCTTCTTCTCATAGGCCCACTTACGGCAGAGCTTCAGTGCAGTTTCATCGCCCTCGGCCCCCGAGTTCATGGGGAGTACCTTGTCATATCCGAAATAGTTGGTGACATACTGCTCAAACTCACCCAGCGTGCTGTTGTAAAAAGCCCTGGAAGTGAGAGTGAGCTTCTGGGCCTGTTCGGTCATTGCACCCACAATCTTTGGATGGCAGTGTCCCTGGTTCACAGCTGAATAAGCAGAAAGGAAATCGTAATACCTCTTCCCCTCTACGTCCCAAACGTAGACCCCTTCACCACGGTCGAGTACCACTGGAAGTGGGTGGTAGTTGTGTGCACCATACTTATCTTCTCGCTGGATGTAGTCTTTTGTGTTCATAATTTATTCCGTTCAGAGATTATTAGTAAATTGAAGGGATAAAGGTAATAAAACATATTTCAAGGTGTGATTGTTATTATATAGTAATCTCACTATTTACTGAGCAATTTATTATGGACAAACTACACAAACTAATTACCGATCGCTGGAGTCCGGTGGCATTTGATGACCGCGCCGTGGATTATGATCAGATTCACCTGCTTTTTGAAGCTGCAAAGTGGGCACCATCGGCCATGAATGGACAGCCCTGGCGCTTTATCTTTGCCACAAAGGAGATGTCTGATTTTGCTGTGTTTCTGGATCTGATGAGTGAAGCCAACCGGCGCTGGGCCGCTACGGCTCCCCTGCTGGCGATGCCGCTTGCACAGGTGATCTCCACCCACAAGAACCGGCCCAACAGGCTGGCCTTTTATGAGACCGGAATGGCCGTTGGAAACCTCTTGATGCAGGCTACCGCACTGGGCCTGATGGTGCACCAGATGAGTGGCTATGATGTGGCGAGGGCAAAGGAGACACTGGTGATTCCCACCCGTTACGAACCCATGACCATTATGGCCATCGGGTATAAGGGTGATCCTTCAAAGCTTCCTGAAGAGGTGGCTGCATGGGAGACCAGGGAGCGGACACGAATGGAGATCAGTAAATTCCTAGTGCAGGGAAGATGTAAATAGCACTAGAAATTGACAGAAATTTTCAGGTTGAACCTGCGACCGGTAAGGTAGTTGGGGATGCCGAACATACCCGGGATTCCCTGCTGGTCGGAGAGAGTTTTTATCCAGAGATAGGAGGCTTCATTTTTAATTCCCAGCAGGTTGAAGATTTCGCCACTGATCCATATGCTTTCAAAGAAGCGCAGGGGATTGCGCTCTCCCAACATATCCGTTTCCCGCTTGATCACTTTTGAGAAACCGATATCGACCCGGCGATAGGGGCGCATTCGCAGGTTTGTATAGTACTGATCCTCATTGGGACTGCTCAAAGGAATTCCTGTACCGTAGAATGCATTCAGATGTACCTTGTAACCGGGATTGTTTGGGAAGTAGTCCTGGAAGTAGAGTCCAACGGTGAACAGTTGGTCGGTGGGCCTTGGGAACTCTCCCGCCTCCTGGCTCACATATTCGTAACCATTCCAGACAAGAATATGATCTCCCTCCACATCCTCTCTGGTTTGCAGCAGGGAGAGGGTCAGCCATGATTCGGCTCCATGAACGAATTCGCCGTTCAGCTTAAAATCGATTCCCCTGGCAAAACCATTCGAGATATTTTCACCGGCATAGGATACTCTTACATTCTCTATTTTATAGGGAATCAGGTTGCTGAGCCATTTATAATAGGCCTCCCCGGTCAATTTAAATGGTCTCTCCCAGAGAGTGAAAATGTAATCACCACCCATGAGCAGGTGGATCGATCGCTGGGGTTCAATCTCATTATTGATTTCCCCATCAGGCATACGCATCTCCTTATAGAAAGGGGGTTGGTAATAGTACCCTGCCGAGAGGTGGAACATCATATCCCGTTCCCAGTTGGGTTGCGTACTGATGGTAACCCGTGGACTGATCATGGTGGTCTGGTTGAAGTTCCATACCATGCCGCGAATCCCTGCAGTGATAAACAGATCAGCCTTCTCCCCGTTGACCTCATGGGTATTCTGGATAAACCCGGTGAACTGGTCGTAGGAGATATGATTTTCGGTTCTTCTGGATTTGGTCAGTTCAAGCTCCTCTCCGTTATAGGGGATCACATAGCCGGCGGAATCGGTCACTTCCCACTCACTAATCCGGTCGTAGAAGTCCTGGTACTGATAGGAGAGTCCCCACTGCACATGATTGTTTCCTGTCCGGTACGCTCCCAGGTGTAAGGAGGATATCACATAGGCATCCAGGTAGTTACGGGCATGGGTGAGCAGGGTGCCCACACCAATATTGAGAATGGAGTCTCCATAGGTTTCAGAATCAATAGTATTGTCAAGTTCATTGATCCAGTACTGCCCCATGATATCGTAGGTCTCCTCTTCGGAGGTTCGGAAAGCCGATCCAATCAGTTTCAGTGACAATCCATTTACCGGTCTCCAATGGAACGAGAGGGCACCCAGGTAGGTGTCAAACCGGTCCACCTCCTGACCATCGTAATAGATCCTCAGGTTCATGGGCAGATCCTTGGTACCAAACTCTGTATCACGGGTACGCGGTATAAATTGGTATTTACTGGAGGAGTAGTTGCCCAGCACTGAAACCTCCAGTTTGCGGGAGAGCTGGTAGGTGAGAAGGGTCTGGAAATCGGAAAACTGAGGTTTATAATCCCCTCTGGTCTCCAGGGTATTCAGCAGGTAAGAGGTGGTTTTATACCGGTAACCAGCCAGGAAGGTAAACCGTTCTGTTTTTGATGCCCCTTCCACATGAGCAGAGGCACCCAGCAGGCTGATGGAGGTGGACCCCCGGAACTCACGGGGTCGTTTATAGGTAATATCCAGCGCTGATGACATCTTATCGCCGTATCTGGCATCGTAGCCCCCGGCCGAGAACTTGATGGATGATACAAGGTCGGAATTCACAAAGCTCAGCCCTTCCTGTTGTCCGGAGCGTACCAGGAAGGGCCTGTAAATTTCAATGTCATTTACATAGACCAGGTTTTCATCAAAGTTTCCGCCCCTTACCGAATACTGTGAGCTGAGCTCATTGTTGGAACTGACACCTGCCTGTGATTTGATGATGGTTTCCACCTTTCCGGTTGTTGTGGGCATGTAGTTAAGCTCCTCCACATCGATGCGGTGAAAGGTGCTGGCCCGTTCCTGGCGGGCGCTGACTGATACCTCCCGGATGGCCCTGATATCTCTCAACAGTGAGATATCCTGGTTTCTTGTTTCTCCTGCATCCAGGCGAACGGCAAACTGTTTTGTACGGTATCCCACACAGGAGATGACCACTGTGTAGGAACGACCTGCAGGGACCTCCAGTTCAAAGGATCCGTCCGGGTTGGTCATGGTCCCCTCCTGCGTTCCAAGCAGGGTGACATTGGCCAGGTCCACCGATTCGCCAATGCTGTCTCTGACACTCCCTTTTAGCACTCCGGTATCCTGTCCGTATACAGCTGTAGCGACGATCAGAATCAGTGAAAATAGAAGCAACCGGTTGTTCACAATCAGAAATTTTCCGAATATAGTACTAACTAATGAAAGCGATGGAAAATTGTGCTGAATCTTATTAATCCTCCTGTTTGAAGTCGCCTCGTTTCAGTGATTCAAAAAACTTGGCCCATCGCATGGGATCAAAGATGGTGTAGTAGGGGGTTTGTCCGGCTGTATATAGCTGGTTGTACTGCTGTTTCATTACCTCCCTGAAGTTGATGTTGGGACTGGGGCCAAAATCATTCATTTTGATCTGGGTCTTGATCAGGGCGATGTTATGATAGGCCCTCTGCTCATCGTCGTCGGGAAGATCCAGCGCCAGAAAGGCCTCTTTGAACTCCCGGTAGGTCTTCCACGGATAGATTCTAACTTCTGCCAGGTGAAAGGTATCGCTTACCATAAATATATCGGAAGGATACTGCTGCCCTCCCAGGGAGTCGGGGATTATATGAATGGTTCCCTTATGTCCCATATGGCTGAAAAGGATGGTGTCGCTGGGCCTTACCACAAAGGAGAACATACCCCGCTTATCGGAGATGGTTCCCCTTCTCTCGGTCAGGATGATGATGTTGACGTTGGGCAGCGGACGGTGCTGGAGGTCCCTTACCATTCCCGAAAACTGAACCAGGTTCTCATCCAGCTTCTTCTCCTGATCCCTT